>CAYQOI010000470.1:0-3368 GCA_964419085.1 uncultured Cytophagia bacterium
CCGGGTGAACAATCTGGAGATCTGCAGTTTTGTTCAGCCGTGCGACGCAGTGGGAGGGGACTATTTTGACATCATCCGGCTCTCGTCGAAGACCGTAGGGATTGCCATCGGCGACATCTGTGGTCACGGCGTTCCCGCGGCGCTGCTCAGCTCCACGGTGCAGGCCGCGATTCGGTCGCAACTGGAGTACACCCTTTCCCCTGCCCAGGTCATGCAGCATCTCAATCGCTTCCTGATGGAAAGCACCGCAGAGTCGGTTTTTGTCACGCTGTTTCTGGGCATTCTGGAGTGCAAGAGCGGTGTCTTGACCTACATCAACGCGGGTCACCCGCCGCCGGTGCACATTTCCAGGGAGCGAACCGTCAAGGAGCTGCGCGCCGGCGCCGCAGCGCTGGGCATCGTGGAGCAAGACTTCAGGTGCGAGCAAGAGGCGCGCGTTTTGGCCGGCGACATGCTGCTGCTGTACACCGACGGCGTGATCGAGAGCCAGAACAAACAGAGAGAGATTTACGGTCGTAAACGGTTGCTTGACGTGGTGCGCGGCGGTTGCCTGAACCGCAAGGGCAGGAAACCAAAGCTTTCCGAACTGAGCGGCCGCATCAAGCAGGATGTGCTCGCGTTCATGGCCGGCGCAAAACAAACCGACGATTTGACCCTGGTGGAGCTGGCGCGACGCTGAACCGTGGAACCGGCCCGCCGGACGGAAAAGTTAAGTTTCTGGAAACTTCATTTTGGTAAAACGGGGATAAGTCGATATGTACAGTAAAGATAGTGAGTTGAGTCAGAGTCGCCGCCCTCGCCCCTGGGCTACGTTTAAGATCTGGACCCTGTTGGCTGCGGTTGTGGGGCTTTTGCTCTCCATGGGCCTGTATTATCGGGTGCAGGCGCAGACGTCTACGCAGACGCTGAAATACTGGGTCTTTTTTCGCGACAAGGCGGTACCGGCCGGCGACCGCAGCCGGCTGCTGCAAGAGGCCGAGCGACGTCTCTCCGCACGCGCCCGCAAGAGACGGGCAAAGATGCGCGCGGCCGGAAAATTGGTCGATGAGGCCGACCTCCCGGTGAGCCGGGTCTATCTGGACAAACTGGTCGCGGCCGGGTTCAAGCCACTGGTGGTTTCCAACTGGCTCAACGCTGCGAGTTTTCGGCTGACAAAAAAGCAGGCAAAGCGGGTTGCGGCCTTTCCGTTTGTGAAGGGGGTTCGACTGGTCGCGCGGGCGATGAAAAAGCCCAGGCCGGAGAGTCCCAAATCGGCACCGCCGGACCTGCATCGCATCGAAACCGGACATACTTACGATTATGGTCCATCGTTCGGTCAGAACCAAATCATCAACGTGCCTGCAGTGCACGACCTCGGCATCGTGGGGAAGGGCGTACTCATCGGCATGCTGGACACCGGGTTCAAATTTCGGACGCACGAGGCGCTGGCCAACATGAACATCATCGACGAGCACGATTTCATCCACAACGATGATATAACCGAAAACCAGGCGGGGCAGGACGACCCGGCGCAGCACAACCACGGCACCGAGACTCTGTCGGTCATCGGCGGCTTCAAGGAGGGCCAGATCGTCGGGCCGGCCTTCGGTGCCAGCTTTATTCTCGGAAAGACCGAGATCCTGGAGGTGGAGATCCCGCAGGAAGAAGACAACTGGGTGGCAGGTATCGAGTGGATGGAAAATCGGGGCGTGGACGTGGTGTCCAGCTCGCTGGGCTACCTGGATTTCTACACGCCGTCGCAGATGGACGGCAACACCGCGGTGACCACCCGGGCCGCGGACCTGGCGGTGAGTCGGGGCGTCGTGGTGGTGAACAGCGCCGGAAATGAACGAAATAAGGACTGGCATATCATTATCGCGCCCGCGGACGGCGACAGCGTGATCGCAGTGGGCGCGGTGAAGCCCGACAGCGAGCTGACCGTCTTCAGTTCTGTGGGACCCACCGCCGACGGCCGCATCAAGCCGGATGTGGTGGCGCAGGGGTTGACCGTGTTCGCGGGGTTTCCCTCGCAGAGCATTTCGTCGTCGATCTACACGCTGGTGAGCGGCACGTCCTTTTCCTGTCCCGCTGCGGCGGGGGTGGCCGCGCTGGTGCTTTCCGCGCATCCCAATCTCACGCCGTTGCAGGTGCGCGATGCGCTGCGCGAGACCGCGGACCGCGCCGCGAACCCCGACACGCTGATGGGCTGGGGCGTGTTGAACGCCTACGACGCGGTGCTGTTCCACGGCCCCGCATTCAGCAATTCGCCTACGGTGTCGGTAGATACAAATGGAGATCTAGAAGTGAGCATTAAGGTGGCGTCGAAGGCGGGCATCGATCCCAACCGGGTTTCGCTCATCTACGCCTCGTCGGACGGCAACTTTGACAAGGAGGTTTCCATGGCTCAGGGCACGGAGCCGCATGCTTTTACTGCAGCCATTCCCGGTCCGTTGACCGGGACGGTTCATTTCTATTTTCGCGCCGCAGATTCCAGCAACACCGTCGCACTGCACCCTTTCGATGCGCCCGATTCCAGCTTTTCCTTTACGCCGAATCCGGTGTCGGTGGTCGGCGACGAGAACACGGTGCCGGATCGGTTCCGTCTGGCTCAGAATTACCCGAATCCCTTCAATCCCACCACCAGGATCGAGTTCGATCTCCCCACTGCGAGTGTGGTGAGTCTGGTCATCTACAACGTGCTGGGTCAGCAGGTGGCGGTCCTGGCGCGGGAGCAGCGGTTTCCGGCGGGCCGGCACGCGTTGACGTGGGATGGAAAGGATGCCAGCGGCAAAGTGGTGGCAGGGGGACTCTATTTCTACCAACTCAGAGCCGGCACTTTCCGCCAGGTAAAAAAAATGGTGTTTGTCAGATAGGGGGATGTCGGTGAGAAAACAGCCAAAAATCGGTCTGGCCCTGGGCGGAGGCGGCGCGCGCGGTTGCGCGCACATCGGTGTGCTCAAGGTGTTGGAACGCGAAGGAATCGATGTGGGGCTGATTGCCGGGACCAGCATCGGTGCGGTGGTAGGTGCGATTTATGCGAAAACCGGAGACGCCTCTTGCGTGGAGGAGCGGTTCTCGCAGTTTTTGAAGAGCGAAGAGTACCGCAAGAGCGGCCTGGACCTGTTCAAACGCCGCGAGCCGGTGGAGAATTTTTTCGGGCAGGTGGCCACCTACATCAGAGAGCGCGTGGTGGTCAACCTGGCACAGAGCAAGACTTCTCTGGTCGGCGGGGAACGGCTGCAGCGCGCGATGAATTTTCTCATTCCCGAGGGCCGGGTGGAGGAGACGGTGATTCCGTTCTTCCCTGTGGCCTCCAATATTCTGAATGGGCAGCCCGTGGTGTTCGAAGAGGGAGACATGCGTTCGGCCGTGAGTGCAAGCTCCTGTAT
>CAYQOI010000471.1:0-3364 GCA_964419085.1 uncultured Cytophagia bacterium
GGTCACGGTGAATCAGGCGCGCATGTACTATCCGGCCTGGTTTGAAGACGATACCGCGGTGGAGCTCAGCTCGCAGCCGTTTTTCATCATTTCTGAGGACACCGCCCGGGTAGATACCGCTGGTGCGATGCGGTTTCAGAGAAGGAAGAAGCTGGTGGAAAAACGTTTCACCGAGTCCGCATTTTACAAAAACATTCGCGGCGAACTGGCCGTCTATTTTCCGCGCAATGCGTGGCTGCGCAGCGAGGACGCAAATATCGAAATCGAGGGTGAGTTGGTCGCGGTCAAAGAAGGTCCAGAGATCACGCTCTTCGGTTCGTGCTCCACCATCCGGGGCTACTACGAGCTGTTCGGCAACCGTTTTCAGATCCAGGAAGGGGAGTTGGTGTTCAACGGCGACCCTGACTACAACCCGGAGGTCTCCATCGACGCAGTCTACACTTTCCGCGACCTCGCGACGCGGGAAACGCATAAGTTCAAGGTCGTGGTCTCCGGCACGCTGTTTTACCCCGAATTCCGCTTCCTGCTGGACGGCCAGGAAGCCCGGCAGGAGGATGTCCTGTCGATTCTGTTGTTCGGCCAGAGTTTCGATAACCTCTCCATCGGCCAGAAGTCAGGAATCTCCCAGAAAACCAGCTTGAATGAAGAGGCCACCGGTCTTCTCACCAGTCAGATGTTGAGTCGTCTGACCTCTGAGTTGGGCAAAGAATTGAACCTGGATGTCGTTCAGATCGAAAGCGGACAGGGGCTGGCCGAGACGAAAGTTCGGATCGGCAAATACGTCACACCTGATGTTTTTGTCAGCGTGAGTCAGGATTTCGGGGCTGAGGGAAATCGCCGCGTTGAGTTAGAATACGAAATCCCCAAAAAAATCCTGTTCTTCAGGCTATTGCTCCAGGCCGTGCAGGAAAGAAAGGGCAACACCGGCTTGGATGTAATTTGGAAAATTGAGTGGTAAATATATGGAGAGTTTTTTCTGCACTTTGCTTTGCTTTGTCGGTATATAGTTAGCGTTGACAGAGGAGAAGAGAAAGGAAGCAATTGCTCTTTTCTTCGAAGTTGGAGGCTGGTGGGGTAACGCGTGGAACGAGGGAAGGTGACTTACCCGCCGTTCTTCGAGCAGCTTCAAGTACGTTGTGGTGGCGCCGGGTCGGGATGAAGAGATGCTTCCCTTCGACCCGATTCCCGTGTCCGAACGTTTCATGCTGGGTTGAGCTAGCTCCTCTGAAGTCGATATGAGTAAAAGGTAAGCAGAGGTACTCACCAGGAATGGAGGTGCACATGGACCGGGGTGGAAAGGAAGAGTTGCTCGACGCGAGACTCACCAGGCTGCTCACCTCGCTTGTTTCCCCTGAATGCGACGTTTCCCTGCAGGAGCTTCAAGAACTCGTTTCCAACAAACAGCACGTGATTCCTCTCCTCGAAGAAATCCTAGACCGGGCACAGGCTCGCGAAATCGATCTGGTGTGTCCGCCGGCAAACAACGCGTGGATGGCGGTGGTCCACGCCCTTTTTCTGCTGGCGCACATGCGTTCGCAGGCCTCTTTTGACAAGATTCTGAAATTTCTTTCTCAAGATGAAGCCGTTTTGCACTACTGGCTGCACGATCTGCTGGTAGATGACGTGTGGGAGGTCCTCTATCTGCTGGGAGAAGCACAGGTCGAAAAGCTGATCGGATTCTTTGTGGATGAGAAAGTCAGCGCGGCGGCCCGTGTTTCTGCGTGCACCGCCCTGGTCCAGATCGCGCTGCGGCATCCCGGGGAGCAACCGCGGATCTTCGATGCGTTCCGGAAGGTGCTGCGCGCCAAACATCCCGACCCTGAGTTCGTCGGCTTGATCATCTGTGAACTTACGGATCTGAAGGCCGAAGCGCTGAGAAACGACTTGCTGCGCGCGCTCAAGACACAGCGAGTTTGGCCCGGACTGATCAACGCGGCCGACATCAGAGCCGCCTATCGGTCTCCGGTGCGCAAAAGGGTGCCTTACGACCTGGGCCAACGTTACGCCTGCTTCCGCGAATTGGGCTTTTTCTCCGCATCCTCACCAAGGAAGCCTTCCAGAAAAAAATCAAAACTCCACTTGGAAAATTCGCCTTGATTCATTAAATTCCGCCCGTAACAGGCAGAGCACGGCACAGTTTCAGGTAGCCAGTGCACACCAGTTTTTTTAAGAAGCTTGGTGAGATGGGCGAAGTGCAGACGGATTTCCAGGGAAAGGTGGCGCTAATCACCGGTGCCAGCGGTGCTTTGGGCCAGGCTGTGGCCCGTGCTTTTGCCGGGGCGGGAAGCCGGCTTGTCTTGAGCGCCCATTCTGCGCGGGGTCGGGAAAAATTGGAAAACATGGTGGACACCCTTGGCGCCTCTTGCATGTGTGTGCGCGCAGACCTGTCCCAGGAGAACGCGGTGCGCGACCTGGTCAGTCAGGGAGAGGAAAAGTTCCACAGAATTGATTTTCTGCTTAACTTAGCGGGGGGATTTGTGGGGGGCGTCGAGGTTGCGGAGACCAGCGAAGCGCAATGGCATCGCATGATGGAATTAAATTTCAAATCGGCCTTTCTCTGCTGCAAACATGTCATCCCCGTGATGCGACGCCAGGGGTTCGGCCGAATCGTGAACGTCGGGGCCAGAGCCGCGCTGGGGGGCGCAGCCGGGATGGCGATTTACGCGGCCTCCAAGGCAGCGTTGCTAAATTTCACCCAGACTCTGGCCGATGAACTTCGAGAGGACAACATAACAGCGAATATCGTGCTGCCCAGCATCATCGATACCGAAGCGAACCGTGCCGCCATGCCCGAGGCGAACTTTAGCCGGTGGGTCAGACCTGAGGCTCTGGCACAAACCCTCCTTTTTCTGTGCTCGGACGCGGCCGGGGAGATCAGCGGGGCAGCGATTCCCGTGTTTGGTAAAGCTTAGCACAGAGGAGATAGCGTGAAGCAGGCAAAACTGGACACCCTTCTGGCACAAAGCAAGGCCGCTGACGAATTCAAGACCGCAGTGCGAAATTTTGTTAAAGGTCGGGAGTCGGACCTGATCGAATATAACCTGGGCGCGCCGCGGGTCAAAATTTTGCGCGTCTTGATGAAACTCCTGGAGACCTACCCGGAGGAACCCATCACCCACGTGTGGATTCAGGGGCAGTCGTCTTGCTCCGGCTTCGTGGGACGGCTGGTGTTCGGACCGAATGACCGGGAGGTGGAATTCAACTGGGATTGCCTCTGGAAAGCGAAGCAAGAGGGTCTGCGCACCTGGTACGGCGCACCCGACCAGACCAAAGCGGCTCAGCTATATGGCTACCAGTGTTTTGCCAGATTCCAGGAGGTCAGCAACGTAGCGCGCTGAATTTACCTTCCGTCGCAGAACCTACC
>CAYQOI010000472.1:0-3346 GCA_964419085.1 uncultured Cytophagia bacterium
TGGGTTGGGTAAACCAAATCGTGAACAAGCTTAATGAACATGAAGGATGGAATCGTTACAGGCCCATTCCACTGCGGGAACAATAACAGTAAGCCGCAGCCGTAAATTGCTTGACATTTGCCTGCGAGCCACTTACGTTACGTCCGGGCTCACCCTGCATCGAGTCGCAACCCCGCTTTACGTCGCTGCGCACAATAAAAGGAATCATCATGTTCTTTTCGTTGCTCGTCGTCACTTTCGTGCTTTCCGTCATCGTGTCATTCGGTGTGGTCAAGGCTTTCCGCAAGCCCATCGCTTCCATCTTTGACAGGATAATCCAGGATGCCATTAGCGCGGTTTGGCAAAAATACATCACGTTCGCGGCTTACGTCGTCGGGGTTTCAGGTGGAGTCAGGATTCACCAACTGGAGCGCTATATTAGCGCGCCGCAAAAAGATTCCCAGATTCTGGCGCTTAATGCAGAACGTTGGACGCTGGAGATCTATCGAACGATCATTCAGACCCTCCAGAGCCTGGCCTGGATGTATCTGGTGGTGTTCATTTTCGCGCTGATCGCCTACGTGATCGTGCGGGCATTCGAGGCGAAACGCCCTAAGCCCTGAGGCCGGCGGCGGGCACTCGACGGCGGTCAGTCCGGAAACCTCGAATCGCCTCCGGCGGGCAGCGGCACCGTTCTGTGCATCAACTTACACGCGAAGGAGAAAAATATGAAGACCATGACATGCAAGCAGCTGGGTGGGGCATGTGAAAAAGAGTTTCACGCCAATACATTTGAAGAAATGGCTGAGTTGAGCAAGCAGCACGGAATGGAAATGTTCCAAAAGCAGGAGGCTGCACATCTGGCCGCAATGCAAAAAATGCAGGAACTTATGAAGAACCCGGATGAAATGAACAAGTGGCTTGAGTCAAAACGTAAGGAGTTCGAGTCCCTCCCGGAGCGTTAATTTTGATGAAGGCCAATGAGCGCACACCAACCAGGAGTATAAAGTGATGCACGCGAAAGGGTTGACGCCGATCCTGAACGTCTCGAACCTCCAGAAGAGCTTCGCCTGGTTCGAGAAACTCGGCTGGAAGAAGGCCTGGGACTGGGGCGACCCGCCCACATTCGGGGGTGTCCGTTCCGGAACCTGTGAGATCTTCCTGTGCGAAGGAGCGCAGGGTGGCCGGGGTAAAGGCGGCCAGGACAAGACGTTTGGCATCGACGGTGATGAATGCGCGGACAAGGGAGTCTGGATGTCAATCTGGGTAGACGACGTTGATGCGATTCACCAGCGTTGTCTCGAGCGGGGCATCGAGATCACCTGGCCACCGACCGACATGCCGTGGCATGTACGCGAGATGCACGTGCGACATCCGGATGGGCATGTCTTCAGAGTGAGTCAAGGACTCGGGCACGAGTAAACCGAACAAAACATTACGACCGTTGCATGAGCCTTGACGATGCTTCGATGCGCAGCAGTTCCCGCGGCTTCTGACGGGTATGTAGGGGCGAGCCACGTAAAAGGGAATGCTGGGTTGCCAGCAGCCGTCCGGCCCTTTGCGTCTAATCTCAACTGAAACTGATGTTGGGCAAGAATGTCCAGCGTTGGGACCACGAAAGAAATCGCACAAGACCCCGCCGTCTTCAGTCAGCAGAAAAGCCGGCGTAACAGCGCTCAGTTCTCTTCCACGCCCCTGACAATTTCCAACAGATTCTTGCGAAGAATCTTTTTCTTCCAGCCGCTGCCGAGAATAAAGCTGACCATCATTCCTTTGAGCCCGGTGAACCCGGTGTGCTCAAGCGTCAGGCGTGTACCCTCTCCCACTGGCTCAAGCGTGAAGGTAACAGTCGTATCCATGCCACCGCCTTTCCAGCTATATGAGAGCCGGTGCGGTTCGTCAACTTCGAGCACTTCACATTTCACGATGCCATCAAATCCAGGTTGTGGAGCCGTCTTGAACTGAAATTTATGCCCTACGATCGGCTGGAAATCATTCTCCATCAGCCATTTGGCGATGAGCTTGCTATCTGTCAAGGCTTTCCACACTTTCTCCGGTGGGTGGGGATAAAAAACCTGAAAGCGCAAATCACGTTTCATGACTTTCACCCAGTAAGGAGCCGAGTTTGCCAAGCTTCCCCTGCCAGAATTTTTCGTAGTGCGCGGCCCAATCGTGGACTATCTTCAACGGCTCAGCGTGTAACCGATAATACCGCTCCCGGCCAATCTTTTGCTCGCTCACCAGACCCGCCTGGCTGAGAACGCGCAAATGCTTCGAGATGGCGGGCCGCGTCACCGGAAAGTTACTGGCCAGAGCGCTGACCGTCATCGCACCGGTGGCCAATAATTCAATAATTCTGCGACGATTCGCGTCCGCGATAGCGGCAAACACATCCTTGCTCATTGTTCAAGTGTCCATTTTTGAAGGTTCATCAGGTTCATTCGCTTGCAACAGGTCAAACCGATTACCATACAAATCCTCAAACACTACCTCCGTCCCCCACGGCATCTTTCGAGGCTCGCCCAAAAACCTGACTCCCTTTGACCTCAGTTCTTCAAAATCTCGATGAACATCATCGCTTTGTACAACGAGAAACACGTGGTTGGCGGCTTGGCTTCCTACTCGTTCTTTCTTGTCATCGGTATCCGCAAGTACAAGCGTAATCTCTACTTCTTTTTGGTGCCGAGGCGACACGGTCACCCACCTTTGGCCATTGCCAAAAGAAACATCGTTTCTCAACTCAAAGGATAACTTTTCCGTGTAAAAAGCGATCGCTTCGTCTAAATCGTTTACCAACAGGGTTATCACCCCAATTTTCTGAATCATTTTAAAACATCTCCCTTCGTGGGCACAACTCCCCACTGATATGATTTCGAGTCCTGTTCTTAAACTGTGACCTATTTTTCAGTTTCTTGATGCGGAGCCTTTTGATATTCGATGATGACGAATTCATTTCCATAAAGATCTTCGAAAACGGCTTGTATTCCCCAGGGCAGTTGTTGGGGGGCTTTCCGAAACTTCACCCCTCTTGCGCTGAGGCGTTGGAAGGTTTTACGACAATCATCGGTTTCAAATACCCAGAGCGTTTCTCCGCCGACACGACGAAGATATTTCTGTCTGGTGCTCTCGTCCTGATTCATCCCACCAGGCCTGTAGAGGATAATACCTAGATTTCGCTGTCCCTTGGGTGCGACAACGACAAAGCGCTCGTCGGGTCCAATGGCCTGATCTCGTATCTTGGTAAACCCAAGGGTTTCCGTGTAGTACTTCAAGGCCTCATCGTAATCCGGAACGACGATGGTGACGTTCCTGAGAGTCATGATGACTGCGTCATCCTCATCATTGGTGTTTTCCGAAAGACCTGGTT
>CAYQOI010000473.1:0-3342 GCA_964419085.1 uncultured Cytophagia bacterium
TCCAAAACCAAGTCCCGGTTGAAGTTCCGGGTGTAGTCGGCCTTTGGTTTTTAAACACTTGCGGACACCGTTTTGCTCGTTTGGCCGGACACTCATGATGCTGGCTAATTCTTCGCGACCTTGCCTGAAGTTTTTCTCAATCATTCTGGCTTATTAACGTTGATCTTTTTCTCGCGATTTCGTTAATTACAGGCGAGGAGGACCGCCATGAAAGAGGAGAAGTCTTCGGCTCAGTTGGCCGAAGAACTCCAAGCTTTGCGTGCCAGGCTTGCTGAACTGCAGCAACTGGAGCAAGAGCATCGCCGTATCGAGGAGGAGTTGCGGCGCAGCGAAGAGCGGTATCGCCGCATTTTCGATTACTCCAACGATGCTATCTTCGTCCTCGATCCCGAAAAGGATGAGATCCTCGCCGCCAATCCCCGCGCTTGCAGCATGCTGGGCTATGAGTGCAAGGAACTGCTCAGCATGCCTGTTTCTGCCATTCATCCGGAGGAAATGCCGCAACTGCGCGCGTTTGCCCGCTCCGTGTTTGACACGGGTAGCGGGTGGACCGACGAATTGTCCTGCCTGACTAAGACGGGCCGACACCTGCCCTCGGAAATGTCCGCCTCGGTCATCGACCTCGGCGGACGGCAGTGCATGATCGCGCTGATCCGGGATATCAGCGACCGTAAGCGTGCCGAGAGTCAGTTGCGTGAAAGCGAAAAGCGCTTCCGCCTGTTGGTAGAGCACGCCGGAGACGCGTTCTTTCTGCTGGAGCCCTCAGGACGGTTTGTGGATGTGAACCAACAAGCCTGTACCAGCCTGGGGTACAGTCGCGCCGAACTCTTGAAAATGAGCGTTTTCGATGTTTCGGTTACCCTGGATGCCGAGCGGCTGGCAAGAATCCGGTCCCAACTGGAGATGGACAAACCGGTGACGCTTGAAGGCACGCACCGCCGCAAAGACGGCTCCATCTTTCCGGTGGAGGTGCGCGTCCGCATGTTCGAGGCCAACGGTCGTCCGTTGATGCTCGCCCTGGCCCGGGACATCACAGAGCGAAAACAGGCAGAGCAAGCGTTGCGGGAGAGCCAGGCACGACTCTCCAGCGTGCTGGAGTCGGCCATGGACGCGATCATCACTTTTGATGCAGAGCGCAAGATTCAGATTTTCAACAAAGCGGCGGAAAAGGTCTTCGCCACCTCAGCGGAAGACGCCAGGGGCAAGCTGGTGCAGCGCTTCCTGACGCCACGCTTCACCGAACTCCTGGAACAGCATCTGAAAGAGTTTGAGCAGGGGGAGCGGGCACAGCGCTTTATGTGGGTTCCCGAGGGACTCACCGCGGTCAAAGCCGATGGGACGCGCTTCCCGGTTGAAGGTACACTTTCGGCTGCAGACCTTCCGGAACAAAAACTGTACACGTTGATTCTGCGCGATATAGATGAACGCAAACGCGCCGAGGCCGAACTCGCCAGACTGCAGAATGAGAACATCTATCTGCAAGCCGAACTGAGCGCCGAGTTCAACTTTGGGGAGATCGTCGGCCAATCCAAAGCGATGCAGGCCGTATTCCGGAATATCGAGCGGGTGGCGGGCACCGATTCGACCGTGCTTTTGACCGGGGAGACCGGGACCGGCAAAGAGCTGGTGGCCCGGACCATCCATAGCCGGAGCTCGCGGGCCCAAAAAGTTCTGGTGACAGTAAACTGTGCCGCGCTTCCTTCCGGGCTGGTGGAAAGCGAGCTCTTCGGCCATGAAAAGGGCGCGTTCACCGGTGCCACAAGCAGGAAAAAGGGACGGTTTGAACTGGCCGACGGCGGAACGCTGTTTCTGGACGAAGTGGGCGAGCTGCCGTTGGAGACGCAGACAAAGCTGCTGCGCGTGCTGCAAGAGCAAGAGTTCGAGACAGTGGGAGGAACGCAGACCAAGAAAGTCGATGTGCGCGTGATCGCTGCCAGCAACCGCGACCTCCGGGAGGCTGTGGAGGTAGGGGCCTTCCGTGCAGATCTGTTCTATCGCTTGAATATCTTCCCTATCGCCATTCCGCCCCTGCGGGAACGCCGCGAGGATATTCCGCTGCTGGCCAGGTATTTCGTCGGGCAGTTTTCCCGCAAACTGGGCAAGAAAGTGGACGACTTGTGCGCGGAGGCGCTCAAGAAACTGATGGCCTACTCCTGGCCGGGAAATGTCAGAGAACTGGCTAATGTTCTTGAGCGGGCGGTCATTCTTTGCGACCACGGTCAACTCCAGGCTGAACACATCGCGATTTCTGAGCAGCCTTCGCCGACTCCCGGTGGTGTCACTACTTTGGAACAGGCCGAGCGTCAGCATATCATCAACGCGCTGCGGCAAACCGGCGGTGTGGTGGCAGGTGAACGCGGCGCGGCCAGGCTGCTGGGAATCAATCGGTCCACGCTTATTTCCCGCATGCGAAAACTGGGCATTTCCAAAGACGATCTCTAACCCCGTGTTTGCCTGATGCTGTTGAAATATCCACATTTGTCGATATTTCAACACCTAACCACCTCGATCACATGCCAGGGCGGCCATCTTAGCTTCCGCACAACCATCTGTTTTTCTGAAGATTACGGCTTCATTTTCCCCCTGCAGACAAGTTTGGCACGAATTTCGTAGAGTATCCTGGCCAACAGGCCGTTACGTCTCCCCTCCGGGGATACGATACTGACACCGACTCTGACTCTGACTTTTCCCTTTTCGAACTGAGCAAGATGCTTGACACTACGTTGGCCCCCGGAGGGATACGGCTTGTGGATAGAGTTCCTGCACACGCTACCTGGCACCGGGGGCACGGTTCATGTTTCGCATCAAGAAGATTTTCGAAAACGACTCAATCGTCATTCACAAGGTCGAAGGTGAGGTTTCAAATGGTGGGCTCAGTGATTGGGCCAACGAAATAAAGGCCGTCATCGAATCCAGCAGCAAACAAGTGATTCTGGAATTCTGCCAGGTTTCCTACATGAGTCCCATGGCCATCGAGGTGCTCGCGCACCGAGTCAATCAGAAAACCTATGTGATGAACAGCCCCGGATTCATTCGCAACATGCTCACCACTGCAGGTCTTTCCGACCACCTGCTCGACTGACGCTTGCGAGGAGCGACGTGTCGGGGTCGAACGCGTTAACGCATACATTTGTGGTAGGAGGTCATCTTCATGTGCGCCAATGTGGCCATCGCAAACGATGACCAGCAGCTCTCAGAGCTCAACTTCGACGGTGCGGTGGCGCCGTTTCGATACCGCTTGCACAGAACCGCCCTTATTCTGACCAAAAGTCCAGGCGAGGCAGAGGCTTTGACCGATGCCACCCTGGACTATGCCAGGAATCACCCGGAAGAATGCGATGC
>CAYQOI010000474.1:0-3317 GCA_964419085.1 uncultured Cytophagia bacterium
ACGATGACGGTCGTTTCGACTCCGCTCAACGACCGTCAGGCTCTGCTCCCGATGCCTGAGCGGAGCCGAAGGCAGCGGAGTCGAAGGGAGCGGAAAGCGAAGGGAACGGGATCAGAACCGAAAGGAATTGATGGAGGTGTTTCACATACCTAAAAGCGTGGGGAGATGTCTCGCCGCGGGGTGCCTGGTTTTGCTTGCGGCACCATCGGTGTGGGGTCAGGCCAAACCCCAGCTTGTGGAATTGAACTTCCTGGGCATCGGCGCCGACCAGCAGGCCAATCTCGAAGAGACGGTGACCGTAGAGCTGAAGTTCGACATGGCCATGGATACCACCGTCAACCCGGTGGTGCGCGCCGGCCTGATGCCGCCGTTCACCCTGAACATCCCCGCGGTGGGACAGGGCTGGACATCCACCAAAGTGTGGCAGGGCTTTTTTACGGTTTCCAACAACATTCCGGAGACCGACGACGGCGAGTACATCTTCCAGATCTTCGGCGCGCAGAGTGGGAACAACGTGAAGATGGACACCCTCCTGAGCACCGACCTCGACCCGCCTCGAACCCTGTTCATCTGCCGCACGGGACAGGTTGACCTTTCCACTACTGTACTGGACTTCGGTAGCATCTTTGCTGGGGCCTCGAAAACCAAGAACTTTACGCTGTTCAACGAAAGCTGTGCCGACCTCGTGGTGTCCAACGTCACCGTGCCTTCGCCGTTCCAACTCATCAACACGCCCCCTGGCTTCACGGTGCCGGGCAACAGCAGCCGCGAGCTGACCGTGCTGTTCAGTCCCACCACCCGCGCGGATTTCGATGTGAATTTGACCATCTTCAGCAACGATAGGAAACAGTCCACGCATACGGTCGCGCTCCAGGGGAGCGCTCACGGCGCCAGGATTCGAACTTCGCCGAGTACCACCCTCGATTTCGGTAAGGTCGAGGTGGGCTTTAGCGTGACCCGAACGCTTCTGATCATCAACGAACCGGCCAATCCGCCTCAGTTCAGCGACACGCTGCGGGTCAGCAACGTTTTCACCAACGCCGCGGTTTTCACCGTTTCCCGAACCACCTTGACCGTGGCTCCCGGGGACACGGAACGGGTGGACGTGACCTTCACGCCCGCGGAGAGCCGGCTCTACAACAATTTTATTCTCACCATCAGCAGTAACGATTTCACCCAGCCGGTCAGAACGCTTTTCCTGAACGGTGATGCCAGCGACGAGACGCCGCCCGGCGCGGTCAGCGATTTCACCGTGAACATCGAGGGGTTCAACGGATTCGTCACGGGTGCATCTCTTCCTGTGTGCTGGGACAACCCGGACGACGTGAGCGGCATCGCGGAGATCTGGTGGAAGTTTACCCGAACGCCCACCCCACCCGCCAGCGCGACGGACACCACCCAGTTCGGGGGACGCATCATTTTGGCGCGCGACGCGACCTGCGCCAATCTTCGCCTCACCGGCCTGCTCACCGGCTTCTGGTACTGCTATGTCTGGCTGGTCGACGGCCGGGGGAACTCCGGTTACCAGAACTACGTGTCGGTGACCTTTACGTACGACATCACCGCCCCGCCCGCGCCGGCCATTCTGGCGCGCAGCGTGGCCGTTTCCCACTGGTTTACCGCGGGGACGCCCTTCCGGCTGACCGTCGAGCTTCCCGAAGATCCGGACCGCGGCAGCCGCGACGCGGCCACGGTGCGGTGGAAGTTCAGGGAGCCGCCGGAAACCGGAGACGACTACGATGGCCAAGCCGACATCGTTGCGGCGGGCGAGCAGAGTTTTTCCCTCACGGTGCCGTTTGATTCCCCTGAGCTCTGCGGCGACGATTCGCTCTATCTCTGGCTGGTGGATTCGCTGGGGAACGTCGATGTGCAAAACGTCACCGCGGTGCGCTACCGCTTCGACATCTGTCCTCCCCAGATCCAGCGGGTGGCTCTGGACAACCGAAACATCGCCAATCTCGGCGAAACCTTCCGCGATACGGTGACCGTAACCGACGAGGTGCCCATCGATACGGTCTGGGTGCGCTACCGTTTTGGCGGCGCGGGCGCCGAAGAACCCCCGCGCAGTACAACCCGGATCTCAGGCAGCAACCGGTATGTGGTGGACATCCCCGAAGCCGGGGTGACGCGGCGAGGCATCGAGTACCGGGTGATCGCAGTGGATTCGCTGGGAAACGAGGGGTTTGGCCCCGCTGAGCTGTCGCTCTGCGACACCGACAGCCTCTGGTTTCCGGTGCGCACGCGAGTTCCCTCTGATTTTCGCATCGACTCGGATGGTCGCGCGGTGCCCCTCCTGTCGGGAACCGACCAGACCAACTACCAGCTTTTCTCCGTGCCCTACGACCTGGACTCCAGCGCGGTCATGGATGTTTTGCTGGACGACCTGGGCCCGTACGACAAAACGGTCTGGCGCTTCTTCGATTACAAGCCGGACAATCCGGAAAACACGAGATTTCTCGAAGGCCAGGCAGCTCGACCGTTCATTCCGGGCCGCGCCTATTTCATCATTACCAATCGCGAAAACATCGTGGTGGATAGCGGGCCGGGTGTGACCCGGCGCACTGTCTGCGACGACACCATCCGCGTGTTCGAGGGCTGGAATCTTATCGCCACGCCGTTCAATTTTCCGGTGGAGAAGGCCTCCCTTTCTCTGGTGAATGCCGACCCGAGTTCGGTGGTCACCCTGCGCTCCTACGAGCGCGGGTGGAACATCACCGACGTGATGGAACCGTGGCGGGGGTACGCGCTCTTCGTCGTCAAACCGCAAGACCAGTCCAGCGAGGTGCCCATCTATCTGGTGGTGCACCCGAAGGCTGCGTCCGGCCGGTTGTCTAAAGCCGCGGGGGAGGGCCCGCCGCTGGGTCCCGGCGAATGGGCGGTGCAGATCGCCGCGCAAGAGGGGAACCTGCATGACCGGGACAACTGGGCAGGCGTGAGACGTGGGGCACAGCTCGCGTTCGACGCGCTGGACCTCGCGGAACCACCGGTGATCGGCACGTACCTGCAGGTCTCTTTTTCTCATCCGGAATGGGGGCTGCCGGCCGCGGACTTCAGCGCCGATTTTCGTCCGGTGGACTCGGGCGAACAGGTGTGGACGTTTCGCGTGCGCAGCAATCGACCCCGCGCCGAGGTGAGGCTCAGCTTCGATTTGCTCGGCGATTTGCCGGACGACTTCGAGGTTTTCCTGGTGGATGAGGCGCTGCGGGCGTCGCAGAATCTGCGTATGGCCCCGCACTACACGCTCAGCACCGGGAAGCAGGGGCTGGCCCGGAGCTTCAAGCTGATCGACGGCAGCCGGGCGTTTGCCGGCGAGCAGG
>CAYQOI010000475.1:0-3309 GCA_964419085.1 uncultured Cytophagia bacterium
GTAGTAAGATTGTCCCAAAAGGACCTGGCTCATCGTCGTTCCAGGCTCTCTAATCTTTGCGCAAATTCGCGCAGCAGTCGCCGGCGATGATCGTTGGTGAACAGCCGGATCTCGTCTCTGGCGACCCGAATGGAATCGCCGAGATGGCGCGTGCGCTTGCGGATGTGCTCGCCGTAAAACCGGTAGATTGCGTTTTCCAGGAGATCAAAGAGACGGAGTCCGAAGAAGCGCTCCAGGATGCGGGTGAGCCGTGGCCTCGGTTTACACCCCACGATCTCCGCGAAGCGTCGCACACGGCTTAGGCCCGTGGAACCGTTTCTCTGGCGCCATTGCGGCAAATAGCTTTTCACCCAGTCATTCGCGACACGAAAGCGCTGATAAACGCCATCAGCCGAAATCGGCCGCAGGAAAGCGATCTGATGCGCGACGAAAAAGTCCCGCTCTTCCACTACGAGATCGGGTCTGCCGTAAAGATAATTCAGACAAATCAAGTTTCGTTTGCCCAGCAATTTCAGCAAAAACGCGAGCGCGGCGTAAACGCCCCAGATGCGTTTGGCATCGACGATCAGAAACAGGTCGATGTCGTCGTCGGAGTGCGCGTTACCAAAGGCGATCGCGCCCGAAAGCGCAACCATCCGCACAAAGGGAAACGCGCAGATCAACCTGAGCACCCGCCGATTAGCGGCCAGGAGGCGCGCGCTGGCCCGGGCCCGTTCTTTGCGTTTTTCTACAAGATGTCCACGACCACGAAGGAAATAGTACCCTTCGGACGACTCCACGAAAGGCCGCATTTCCTGGGCCCGCAGTATTTGCCGCACCGCCTCTCGCGTGCTTGTGGCACCGATGAGGCTCGCGTGAACTTCGTCCTCGGTAAGCGGAAAATCGAAAATGTCCGAATAGACCAGCGTTCGAAGAATGGCGGCACCCAGCGGGGACAACTTCTCCGGGGTGCGGGCGATGAATGGATTTTCAGCCTGCCCCTCTGTGACACGTATTGCGGTGCGCCGGTGACGGAATCGCGAATAGACCTCCACCATTTGCTCGGCGGTCTGCTGCCAACTGAACCGCCGCGCCCGCTCCAAACCGTAGTCCACGAGACTGGAACGAAACGCCTCATCCGAAAGCACACGGTGCATGCGCGCCGCCCAGCCCGCCTCGTCATCTGGGGGCACCTGCATGGCCGAACGTCCCGAGATTTCGCGCAGGGCGGAGGTGTTGGAGGTGAGCACCGGCGTGCCGCATGCCATGGCCTCCACCACCGGAAAGCCGAACCCCTCGTACTGCGAGGGATAAGCGAACAGCGAGGCCGCAGAGTAGAGCACCGGCAGGTCCGCGTCGGGAAGATAGCCGGGCAGCACGACCCTGTCGGCGAGCCCCAGGGACCGGATCGCCTCCAGAGTTTGTCGCAGGCCGTTTTCCGGCTTTCCCACCACGACCAGGCGAGCATCGGGATGGCCGTTGTGCACGAGACGATGAAACGCACTCAGCAGGACACCCAGATTTTTCCGCTTTTCCAGCGTACCCACAAACAGCACAAACTTGCTGCCGGTCTGCAGCGCTGTTTTGAGACGCGCCAGCGCGGCGGGGTTCGTAACCGGCTTAAACGTTCCGTTGGTTCCGGAGTAGACCCGGACGAGTTTTTCGGGTGACAGGTCGGGAAACACCGCCCGCGCGTCGGCTCGGGTGGTGTCCGAGACAGCGACAATGGTGTCCGCTCTGGCCGCAGCGTGTCTTATTGCGGCCTGAAAAAAACGGCGCTTGGTACCGCTGTACAGGTGCGGCATGAGGAAAAACGTGAGATCGTGAAATGTGACCACGGAATGTACATCGTCGAGACCGGCCGGCAAGAGATAGTGGGGCGAATGCCAGACGTCCAGGCCGTAGCGCCGCACCATCTGCCGCGGTGCCGCGATCTCCCAGACGATTCGCGCGGGACGCGACAGATTCGGCAAGGTCACCAGATGGAAGTTCTCGCCCAATCCCGAGAATCGCTTTTGGTCGCGGCGTTTCAGGAAGATGAAGTACTCGTTGGTCGTGTCGATCCGCGAGAGAGCCGAAACCAGCCCGCAGATATACCTGCCCGCCCCAGCCATTTGTTGCGGCAGACAGCTAGCATCTATTCCAACGCGCATGGGTTTTCCATTTATCGATCATCAACGCCCCCCGAGAGCAAAATATTCCGACTTGACCCAAGCCCACCCGCGTGACCTCAGGCCCCATCACCATGGGACCCAACTCTGAATTTACAACAATCTCCCACAAAAGCAACATCGGATGTTACAATTGTGTTACTTTGAATAAGTCACAAATTGGCGGTCATTCAGGAGGAATCTTTTTAGAAAACAGGAACTTAAACAGCATACAAGACTCCTCCTGAGTGACGGACGAGCTCGCAGGAATCGAGCGTCATTACCCGATTTGTGAATTTTCCGGCTTAGATTTTCGGACAAGGTTCCACCACGCGCGTGTGTGAACGCCGACTTTCTTCGGAAGGGTCGGTTTCCGGGTGGCTCTGAGAAGCGCCGCACGAGGGTTGACAATTTCAGAAGGATTCCCTACGTTTTTTCGGTGTAGTTTTCCACAACAGACAGATACCATTTGGATTGGAGCTTAAAAGATGGGCAAGCAGGTTTTCGAAGCCGTCATCGAAAGGCATCCCAAATTTGCCGGTGCCGCCTACGTCACCATCCCTTTCGATGTCCAAGAAGTCTACGGCACCCGGGGCCAGGTCAAGGTCAAAGTGACCATCGACGGTCACCCGTACCGCGGCTCCATCGCGAACATGGGCACGGGAGGTCACATCCTGGGTATCAAGAAGGAGATCCGCCAGGCCATCGGCAAAACGCACGGGGACACCGTGCGCATCGAGATGGAGCGGGACACCGAACCGCGCGTCGTCAGCATTCCCGACGATTTGAAAGCCGCGTTGGAGGCCAACCCGGACGCCGGGCAATTCTTCCAGCGTCTCTCTTACACGCACAAAAAGGAGTATGTCAACTGGATCGAAAGCGCAAAAAAGGCCGAAACGCGACAGACGCGGTTGGAAAAAACCATCGCCAGGCTGCTGGAAAAGGTCAAGCATCCCTGAGGAATGAATCTGAATTACTCACAAATTAAGTTTGATATTTGGACTCATAAGTGTCGGGTTAAAAGAGCAAAACAGTGTCCGCAAGTGTCTAAAAAACCAGGGCCGATTGCACCCGGAATTTCAACCGTGATTTGGTTTTGGACGTGAGCCGTAACACCCCCCTTAGGGGGCTGTCCAAAAAGCCCCCATTAACCTGGTCCGAAGGTGTCCCCGCCGAGGAT
>CAYQOI010000476.1:0-3305 GCA_964419085.1 uncultured Cytophagia bacterium
ACGCGATGATGGCCCCACCACGACCATCACTCACGGCAACGGCATCCAGCTGCAAATCGCTTCTAAGGCTTATGGCGATGTCGGAATCCCCCCACAGCCGACTTCGGTCTATGTCAATCATTTGGCCGTAAAGGTCAGGGGACACCATGTTCCGTTTGTCATCCCAAACCACGATGAGCCTATCTTCCGATAGTGTAATGGCGTTAGTTATTGCGCCATTCGAATTCATCGTATTCAACAAAAGTTTCTGTCCCCTCCAAAGTTTCTCCCCGTTCTTGTCTACCAATTGTACAAATATTTTTCCACTGTCACCGGGATTCTCTTTCCAAACAGCATAAAACTTTTCCGTGGCAAGGGACATTACTGTTGGTGCAAAAGTCGGATCTTTGACCGAGTCCGCCAGCACGACTCCATCATTCCAGACAATATTTCCCAGGCTGTCGATTCTTTGAGCCCATAACTTGAAGAAGGGTTGCTGGTCAAAAAAGGATTGCGTTTTTGACGTCATTACCACACCCCCGGTACGGTCAGCGGCCATTTTTCTGGGGGTAAAGAAGCCGAGATTTACGGGATGTTGCCACAGAGGCGTTAGTTTGTTGTCAAACTTTTGTACAAGGACCTCGGCATTATCGTTATAGCTGAGGATGGCATGTGTTGCTGTAGACACGACTTCTGCGCCAACATATCTTGCTTCGACAATCAAGAGCCCGTTTTCTCCCAGTGGATGCCCGCCGCCTGCGTCAATTCCGGTGCCGTACAACTCTTCATTGCCGTCGCCGTCCCGGTCTTCGCTCCAGAAAATAAGAGCGCCGCCCATGCCATCGCCGCAGGCAGCCATGGGGATCTGGTGTGCGGCGGAGGGCGAGACCACCACGGCGCTGTCGCCCCAGAGGCGGGTGCCTGTGCTGTCGATGCGCTGGGCATAGGCGATGGCCAGGAGGGTGTCGGCCACCGGCAGCAGTTCGTTGAAAACGACAATGGCGCCCCCGGAGCCATCTTCAAAGAGCTTCAAGTTGGCCTGGTCAAATTCTCCCATTCTGATGGGCAATCCCTGTTCCGGGAATTGTTTGACCCCGAAGCGGTCTAAACGTTGAATGCGCAAGAGTCGCCGGTTGGGGGGTGCCCCCGTCTCCCAGGCGATGTAGGCGCCACCGTTGCCGTCGGTGCAGATCTGGTGGTTGATGCCGCCGCTGGCGACTTTGAGGTTTTGCGCCGGGTCGTTGGACCACTGTGCGAGGAGCGAGGTGGCGCAGAGGAGGAGAACGACTGTTTTGGCAAGGGATTTCATGATTCACCCCTTTCTACGGTTAGAAGCAGTGACGTCTGCCGCGGTCTGTTCCAGGAGACAAAAAGCGTACCATTTTTTGCGAAGCCGGGGTTGCGGAGTTGCTAAGCGATGGAGTTTTTGTCGGTTATGCAGGTGATCGGTTGTGTTTTGGTTCCTCGTTTTTGTGCATGGCCGGGCACGTCGCCCATCAGAAATTGATGGGTGGGATTTTTAGGATTAAACGTAAGGGTTTAAGGAACAGTTTCTTAGTGGAGCCATCAAAAATTGACGGGTGGATTCTTGAGATTGCGTTAAGTTGTTGTATTTAGGCAAGATGCTACCCGTCAGAAATTGATGGGGTGTCCGTGTCGTCACCATGTCGATCCCCTAAACCGTATTTCTTGATCTTGCTCCGCAAGGTGGTTTCCGAGATGCCCAGAGCCCTGGCCGTTCTCGCCCGATTGTAATTGTACTTGCGCAACACCGCCGCGATGTGTCTCATTTCCATGGCCCGTAAGCTTTCATCGTGCTTCGGTGCTTCTTCCCACTGCAGCATGTGGGCAAACACGTCCGGCTCGATCAGGCCGGCCGGGCTGGAAGTCGCGACAATCGAAATGGTGTCCTTCAATTGCCGTACGTTCCCGGGCCACGAACACCCCAGCAGAAACTCCTCGGCTTTTTCACTCAGGGCCAGTTCCTTGCCCAGATTGCGAGCGGTTTGCTCCAGGAAGTGGTGGGCCAGGGGCAAAATGTCCTGCGGTCGTTGGCGTAGAGGAGGCAACGTCAACGTGATGCCTGCCAGGCGATAATATAGATCTTTGCGAAACTCCCCTGCGTCGATTCGCATTTGCAGATCCTGGTTGGTGGCCGAAATGAGACGGAATGAGACCTGTCTTTCCCTGCTGCTTCCCAACCGGAAGAATTTTTTTTCGTCCAGCACACGGAGGAATTTCGCCTGTATTGGGGGAGAAAGGTTCTCCACCTCGTCCAGAAAGAGCGTACCGCGGCTGGCCCGTTCGATGAGACCGATTTTGCGTTTACGCGCGCCGGTAAACGCACCGGGTTCGTACCCGTACATCTCGCTCTCGAATAAGGTCTCCGGCAAGCCGCCGCAAAGAAACACACGAAACGGACCCGCTCCGGGCCCGCGCATCAGGTGAATCTGCTGTGCAAGGAAGGTCTTGCCCGTGCCGGACTCTCCTTCCAGCAGGATCGGAACGTCCGAATCGATAACCTTCCGGGCCCGCTCCAGGATCTCGTTTATGGGCGAATTTGGGGAGATGTGCATCGCCAACATCGGCTCGTTCCCTCTCGTTTGCCACCTCGATGTGAGAAAGCGTCACGCCGACAACGCGCACGTTGGTCGTTTCAACGGTCACCGCAAGCCTCCCTGGTAGCACGTTTCCAAGTATTAGCAGAATATATTGCGAAAAAAAGCAATAAAGCAAGCTTTTGTTAGGCAAATTGCAAGAAAGCAGAGATTTTTGTTCTACCGCGCTTTGACCACCCCTCCCTTTGCTCACCGGAAACGAGGGCGTGGCCGCCCGAGTTTGGCGCCCTCGCACCGCGCTTGCAAATGCCGTTATTTTTTTGCATTTTCCTGGAATGAAGCCTCATGCACCGCGGTTAAAAGCAACTAAAGTGAGGCGAAAATCAGGGCAAGAAGGACATCTATGCATCTCGTCATTCTGGGAAACGGCGTAGCAGGCATCACCACGGCCCGGCATGTGCGCAAGCGCAGCGACATGGACATCACCGTGATCTCCGCGGAAACGGACTACTTCTTCTCCCGCACCGCGCTCATGTACATCTACATGGGGCACATGCGCTTCGAAGAGACCAAGCCCTACCCGGACGACTTCTGGCGCAAGAACCGCATCCACCTGGTGCGGGGGTTCGTCACCCGCATCGACACCGGCACCCGGAGGCTCTTCCTCCAGGACGGCCGCACAATCGAGTACGACAAGCTGGTGGTGGCCACGGGCTCCAAATCCAACAAATTCGGCTGGCCCGGCCAGGACCTGCCCGGCGTGCAGGG
>CAYQOI010000477.1:0-3304 GCA_964419085.1 uncultured Cytophagia bacterium
TAAATTAGGGCGTCCGGCGGGACGGACGGTAATAATTGCTGACCTGGATGATTCATGGAATTTCAGCAAGACATATTTTACCGATCTAAAAACTGTCAGTTATCCTGTCATTCCGGTTTCGGCGCAGCGGAATTGCGAAAAATACCGGAATGACATCACGAGAAGGTTCAACTATCAGTCTTAATTTGTGAATTATTCAGACTAGACACAATTATAAAAGCGCTAAACTTCAGAAAGGAGTCAACCGAAATGCACGACCTACTGGAAAAGGCGAAGGCTGTGGAATCGGATTTGGTCGAATTTCTCAAAGACGTGGTTAAACTGCCGCTGGGCAGCGGCCATGAAGGTCCGGTGATCGAACGCATGAAGCAAGAGATGCAGGCCCTCGGCTACGATGAGGTGAAAGTCGACCCGCTCGGCAATCTATTCGGACGTGTGGGCAGTGGCCCGCGCACTCTGGCCATCGATGGGCACTGTGACGTCGTGGACATCGGCAATCGCGAGAACTGGGAGGTGGACCCCATCGGCTGCGAGATCATCGACGGCGAGATGTACGGCCGCGGCGCGTGTGACCAGAAGGGCGGACTCACGAGCGCAATTTATGCGGGGGGGCTGCTCAAAAAGCACGGCATGCCCGACGATCTGACCCTCTGGGTGGTCGCCTCGGTCATGGAGGAGGACTGCGACGGCATGTGCTGGGATTACATCGTCACCCAGGACCAGTTCCGGCCTGAGGCGGTGCTGATCACCGAACCCACGAATCTCAACATTTACCGGGGACAGCGGGGCCGGTTGGAGATGAAGGTGCAGACCAGCGGGATCTCCGCGCACGGGTCCGCGCCGGAACGGGGGGTGAATGCGATCTACAAGATGGCTCCTATCATTCAGGAAATCGAGCAACTGCACACGCGGCTGAAAGACGACGCGTTTCTGGGCAAGGGCAGCGTTACCGTCACCGATGTGCGCTCCACCGCACCGTCGCTCTGTGCGGTGGCCGACTCATGTACCATCCATTTGGACCGCCGCTTGACCGCCGGGGAGACCATCGAGAGCGCACTCGACGAAGTGCGCAGCTTGCCTGCGTTCAAGAAGGGAGAGGCGAAGGCCTGGGTGCCGGAGTATCCCGCCAGGGCCTACACCGGTTTGGAGTACGCCATGCAGTCGTACTTCCCCACCTGGGTCCTGGACGAGGGTCATCCTGCGCTCCAGAGTGCAGTCAAGAGCTACCGCAATCTGTTTGGCGGCGAGCCGAAGGTGGACAAGTGGACGTTTTCCACCAACGGCGTCACCATTATGGGCAAACACGGCATTCCGACCCTGGGCTTTGGTCCGGGCAACGAGATCTACGCGCACGCGCCCAACGAACGCATTCCCATCGACCATCTGCACAAGGCCGTCGCGTTCTACATGGAGTTCGTGCGGAATTTTTGAGTCCCTCCGGGAAAGCAGAGAAGCGAGCGCCTCTGGCCGCGTTTCGGTGGCAAGCCGGCCTCGGGCGCACACTCCCTGCGATAGCGCTGGGGGAACGGGGGCGGGAAAAGCCGGTCATGGAACCAACGTTTTTTCAGGACGGTACTACCTGATAATTAACAAATCGCGACTGAAATTCAAAATCTTTGCGTCATGTCATTACGGCTCCGCCGGTCGGCGTGGAAGGAGCTTCCGGTATTTTCCGCAATTCGCTTCGTCGAATTGCGAAAAAACCGGAATGACAGCCTGAGATCATGCATTTAAGAGACTGGTTTTAGTGAGCGGAATAGGTCTGAATGATTCACAGATTGCCATGTCGTTTTGGAACAATCTTTTTGGCAAACAACCACTTAAGCGGCAAACAAGACTCCTCCTGAGTGACAAGACGAGCTCGCTGGAATCAACCGGAGAGACCCGGTTCGTGAATGACTCAGGCTAATCTCGGAATTACGACTCACATGGCAGAACTTTTCGGCATCGACCTCACGACACACCTGGAGAGCATCCTCGCGGAATTCAACGCGAAGGAGAGCATCTACGGCTACCCGAAACGCAAGATGTACCTGGGCTTTCCGGGTCTGGACCTGGGCGTCGCGTTCCACGGGCGACGCGCGGAAACGCTCCTGGGGCCGGCATCGGGGCCGCACAGCCAGATGGTGCAGAACATCGTGCTGGCGTTTCTCGGTGGTGGCCGCATCATGGAGCTCAAGACCGTGCAGATTCTCGACCGGCTGGAGATTCCCCGCCCGTGCATCGACGTGCGCAACATCGGGTTCAACGTGGAGTGGTCCCAGGAGATGCGGCTGGAAGACTCGTTCCGGGAGTATGTCACCGCCTGGGTGCTGCTGAAGCTCATCGAGGAACTGGAACTTCTGGGCGTTCCGAAAGGCGCGGCGTTTTACGACACGGTGTTCGACATCTCCGTGGGCTACGACCTCAAAGGCATCCAGTCGGAACGCATGCACCGGTGGCTGTACGACATCCGACACGCGGGACCGGCCATCCGGGAGTTGCTCGACGCGCTGCCGGCGCGGTTTGAGCAGCTCAAGAAGCTCGAGATTTCGCCGGAAGTCGCCAACTCGGTGACGCTTTCCACGTTCCACGGCTGTCCCGCGGACGAGATCGAATCCATCGTGCAGCATCTCATCCGCGAGCACGGTTTTCACGTCATCGTCAAGATGAACCCGACACTGCTGGGCTACGAGGAAGTGGACCGCCTCCTGCGCCGTGAACTCGGCTACACAGACATCCAGCTCGACCCCGCAGCATTCGAGCACGACGTGAAATTCGACGAAGCCGTGGCGATGATGAAGCGGCTGGAAGCATTTGCGGCGCAGCACCATCGCAACGTGGGCGCGAAATTCACCAACACGCTGGTGGTGAAGAACAACCAGAACGTGTTCAAAGACGACGTCATGTACCTTTCCGGCGCGCCGCTGCACGTGCTGGCCATGAACGCCATGCATCGCTTTCGCGCCGCGATGGGACCGGCGTTTCACATCTCTTTCTCCGCCGGCATCACCAAACACAATTTCGTGGACGCGGTGCGGTGCAACATGAGGCCCATCACGACCTGCACCGATCTGCTGAAGGAAGGTGGCTACACGCGGCTGTTCGACTACCTGCGCCGCCTGAAAGACGCGATGCAGGCCGCCGAGTGCACCACCATCGAAGAGTTCATCACAACAGCAGCCGGTGAGATGGACGTCGTGCTCGCCGGGGTCGCCAATGCCCAACGCCTCGTGCCCGCGCTGGTGGAGAACCCCATGTACCACAAAGAGGCCAACCGCAAAACCCCGCCCAAGATCGACAGCCACCTGGAGCTGTTCGATTG
>CAYQOI010000478.1:0-644 GCA_964419085.1 uncultured Cytophagia bacterium
CGCCCAGATGGAAAGCCCCCTTTTGTTCGCCGGGCGGGTCGAGCCGTCTCACCGTCCCGTCGGCGAGCATAAGCCGTGTGGCGTGCGGGTCCAGGTACATGCCCCCTACCCCGACCACCGCAAACGGTCGCACTCCCGGGAATATCCTTTTGGGGCTTCTCAGTCGCAAGTTCAGGAAGTAGTGGTAAACGAAGACACTCGGCGTCAGGGTTTCGGTCGCGGTCTGGATCTGCTGACGGGTTGGCGTGAATGTCAGATTCACACCGAGCTGGAAGAAATCGGAGAGATCGTACGCTGCGCCTAACCCCCAGGACAGGGCGCTTTCGAATGCGACCTCGCGGTCAAACCGGAGAAAAGAAATCGAACTCGTGAATTCGATCCTTTTCTGCTGGCCTTGTGCCGTGCAAAACGGCCAAATGAAAAGAGCTGTCGCCAGCCAACCAGCTCCAAAGCTTCTCGTCCACTGATGCAAGTTCATCGCTGCCTGAAACTTTTTCGACCGCCTCGTGCAACTAATATGCCATCTTCTGAAAATATGAACGGATTGTAAATGCACGACGGCAAACGGGAAACACTTCCCGGAGGCCGGTGTTGCGGATTTAGACCAGACAGTGGTTCGTTTTTACCCAGATGAGTTAAAACCG
>CAYQOI010000478.1:654-3298 GCA_964419085.1 uncultured Cytophagia bacterium
TAAAACCGGACAGCCGCTAAATGCAAGTGGGTAAACATTTTCCACCAAACGGCCACCGCACATAGCGAATCGCAACCCCTGCCATTATTTTCTTGCCCCGGCCCTGTTTTCGCCGTATATTTTCAGCTAAAACAGCAAGCGAGTCACTCCCAAACAGAACATACACGATGAACCACAGAAAACGGCTTCTGCTGACCATTCTCGTAATTCCTATTTCGATTTCGTCAGTGGTGGCCACCGCGCGCGGTGGCCTGTTCCGGAGCTACGACCTGCGCTTCGACGGGGAGCTGGCCTCCTACCACATCGAAGATCTCAACGCCGACGGTCTGAAAGACGTGCTCTTGGTGCTGAACAAAGACAAGGACCATCCTGACGACAAGTCTTTTGCGCTTTACCTGCAAACCGACGCTGGCTTTTCACCCCAGCCGGACCAGGTCTTCGCGGTACCGCAAGACATGGTGCTGTTCGACATCGGAGATGTCGCGGGCGATGAAAAGAAGGAGCTGGTCTATTTCACCCGCCACGGCCTTTCGTACTTCCCGTTCAACGGTCGGGGATTCGACCTGACGGCCCGGACGCTGCTGCAAACCGATTCCATTTTCCGGCGGCCGAATCCCCGCACCCTGACGAGCTGGAATTTTGTCGCCGACCTGAACGGCGACGCGGTGGAGGAGATCCTGGTGCCGAAAATCTTCCGCTGCGCCATCTATTTTCGCGACAAGACCCGGGATGAGTGGCACGGCACGGAGATTCCCCTGGCCGCGGCTTCCCGTACCCTGGGGCTGTACGACCCTCGCTTTTCCGTGGGAAACACCGCGTGGGCGGTCTACCACACGCCGGCTTTGCTGCAGGCGGACTTCGACGCGGATGGCAGAAAGGACCTCATCGCGGTCTATCGGGACAGTTTGGTGGCGTTTTGCCAAGACGAACGCGGGCAATTCTCCGCGACCTGCCACCACAACGTTCCGCTCGATTTCGGTGCGGTGTGGAGCGGCGAAAAGATCGTGCGCACTCACATCGGGGACAAAAGCTTGCGCAACTACCTGATGCGCGTGCTGGACCTCAACGGAGACGGCATCCTGGATGTGGTGGCCTTGCGCATCTCCACCCGAGAGAGCATCGTGAATCCCCGAAGCGAATTGCGCTTTTTCTTCGGCAGACGCGATTCCGCGGACCACGGGCACGGAATCCATTTTGCCCCGGAGCCGGACCAGATTCTCCACCCGCGCGGCACACTGCTGGTTCTGGATATCTTTGACCTGAACCGGGACGGCAAACGCGACCTGATCTTGCCGGTGGTCAAGGTCGGCCTCAAGAACTTGATCCGCATCATGTTGACCAAGAGCGTAGAGGTGCAGGCGGAACAGTATCTGATGAGAGACGACGGGCTATATCCAGAAAAACCCGACCGGAAAAACAAACTCGTGGTGAAGTTCACCTACCGGGGCGGCGCCACCTCGCCCGTGTACGAAGTGGAGGATTTCAACGGCGACGGCCTGCTGGACATTCTCACCAGTCAGGAAGAGCGGCGGCTCCTGATTTTTTGGGGGTCACGCAAGCAACTGTTCGAATCCAGTGTCGGCGCCCGGTTCAACATTCGTCTGCCGCAGAACGGGGAATTGGTCAAGGCTTTCGACCTCAACCGGGACAACAAGTGCGATGTTGTGGTGAACTACGGCAGCGAGCAGACCACCCGACACCAACCTACCCATGTTTTGAAGATCCTCTTGAAGGAATGAACCGGATTTCGCGGAAATATTACACTTTTAAAACATCCCTTCATTTTTCTTGCTATTCTTTACGAAATCTTTAAATTAGCCCCATGTGGTCCACGTAACGGGTCACCCTGTAGGGATCGGGGAAACGAGGCTGGCTGAGGAGACGGCCTCTCTTCACTTCAATTGCTCACCAAACGATCCATAGGTCGACGAGTTCAGATAGATTCGGGGTCGCGTCGCCATTTTTTCACAAACTAATTTCAGTGCAAAAAATGAATGAACCGAAACAAATCGTCTGTTTTCTGGGCTTTCTCTGCGGCCTCAGCATGCCTGCGTGGGGCCAGGTGCAGTGGTCCGAAAGCCCGCAGGTCAACAACCCCGTCGTGACGCTCACCGGGAGCGAACAGCGCGCGCCCGCCATCGCACGAGATGGACATGGGGGTGCGATCATCGCCTGGGTGGACAATCGCAACGGCGATTCCGATATCTACGCCATCCTGCTGGATGCTGCGGGAAAGCTGCGTTGGACCCAGGATGGCAACGCCATCGCGATGGCAAACAACGACCAGGAAGCCCCTGCCATCGTCGAGGGTCCGGACGGCGGTTTTTTTGCCGCGTGGCAGGACCGGCGCAACGCGTCCTCAGAAAGCCAGATCTTCGTGCAGAGATTCGACGCTGACGGCCAGCCGGTCTGGACCACCGAGACGGTCGCGCACACCGGCAACAACTCCCCGCCGGCGATCCTGCCCAACGGTGCCGCGGGCGTGATCACCGCCGCGTATATCACAAGCCTGGACGACGACCTCATCGCGTTTCAATTCATCTCGGAGTCGGGCGTGGCGCAATTCGATCCCAGGGGAATTCTCAGTCTCAACGCCAAGGGCCGGCAGCCAGGTTTACCTGCAACCGTCACTCCTGCGCATGTA
>CAYQOI010000479.1:0-3295 GCA_964419085.1 uncultured Cytophagia bacterium
TTCCGCAATCCGTTTTGTCATTTGGTAGCCTCCGAACTGTTTCAAACCGGGTAGGTTACGGGGTTTTCACCCCAATTTCCTCTCCGAATCGTACGTGACACAGTTTTGCGTCTGAGCCGCAACGTGCAGCGCAAGCATTTCAAAAGGCTGTCAGGGTGGGAGCCGGCCAGCCGATCCTTTTCTTAGGATAGAAGGCCACAGGACGCATCAGCCGTTGAATGCGTTTACGATTGACTGATTTCCCCTGGCCTTCAGGGCAGCGGAGTGGGTTCTTCTCTTTCTGCTCATCTTCCGTTCCTTATTTATTTAAAATATTTAAAATGACTTGAAAACATACAGAAGATTTCACCTAAATGCACGTATCATTTGTCCAGAGGATCGGGTCCAATTCTATTACCGGCAGGCGAAGCCTATCAAGTGAATGTCGGCGTCAAGCACCAGCAGTTCTCCTCCTCAACAACCACCAGCTACCAATAAACAATAAGCCAGCTACCACAAAAGGCCCTCCTGTTACAAGCATGGCCACGGCCTTATTGCGACCAGCCGCCATCCACCCGAATATGTTCCCGGCTATCCCACACGCCACTAAAAGTAGCCCTCCGAGCCCCTCCTTCCGCCAGGCAATCAACACGCCAAGCGCAGAAGCTGCTCCAAGAACGGTCAGCACGGTTGACTCAGATGTCCACGGTTCCTCTTTTGCCACCGCCCCAGCGATGATGACGAATAGCCACGACGCTGCTGCCAATGAGCCTACTCCCCGCGCACTCCATCGCAGTGCAATGGCCAGACGGTTGGAAACAGCGTTGGACGGATTCATTTTCTACCCTCCTTTCGCCATCGTGCCTACAGATGTCTATCTTAATGGAACCCGACAAATCACCGGTGCCAACGAGCATGAACCTTGAGCAAGAAAGGAGGGTTCAAATCGAAAGAATCTTGTGGAGGGCTTCTGCATCTTCCTGCTCCGCGGCAAAAGCACTGGGTCTGTTGAGCGATTCCGGTGGGAGACTCGATTCTGGCTCAGGTTACTTTTAATGTAAATCAATTCCCAGCAAGTTGTCAAGCAAAATCCTGCGAAAAGGTCAGGCATGTCCTCGGACATAAAAGCCTTGCATTTGAACCGGGACTGTTTTAAGCTTCGGTGAAACAGACGCACAGATGCAAAAGGAGGCCCTATGAAATCTCTCACCGAGTACCTCTGGTTCGAAACCCCGCACCGGCGGGACTACATCAACATTACCGACACCGTGGAAGAGCTGGTCCGCAAAAGCGGCGTCAAAGAGGGGCTGTGCCTGGTGAACGCCATGCACATCACCGCAAGCGTCTACATCAACGATGCGGAGAGCGGCCTGATCCAGGATTACGACGACTGGCTGGAGCAGCTCGCGCCGCACGAGCCGGTCTCGCGCTATCGCCACAACCGCACGGGCGAGGACAACGGCGACGCGCATCTGAAGCGGCAGATCATGGGCCGCGAGGTGGTGGTGGCCATCACCGACGGCAAGCTGGATTTCGGTCCGTGGGAGCAGATCTACTACGCGGAGTTCGATGGCAGACGAAAGAAGCGGGTTCTGGTGAAGATCATCGGCGAGTGAGCGCATCGCGAGATCGCGCGCGCTGCCATTCTCAAAAGTAAGAAACGAGCGAAAGGCGATTCCCACTTTTAAGATGCAGTACGCGCTGCCGTCCGGTTTGAATTTCGAGAAAACGACTGAGACAATCGTTTTGTAATCAAATACTTAGGTTGCTTCACCCGATGTCTCATGCTTCTGGCGCTTTTCTGGTACAACCTTTGCCCAAGTTAAGTTCGGTCGAAAATAAGTCGATGCACTTGTGTATAAAGTAAGGCCTCGTCACCAAGTCTGGAGGTTAGACTCATGACCAGAAACAAAAAACCAGAAGCGGACCTGCGGCTTATGTACAGAAAGGCGCTGGAGCTCGGGTTTATCGCGTCGTTGTTTCTGATGCTCGTGCTTTTTCACGGCCTGCCTGCCATCGACATGACGCCCAAGGACGTCAAGGCGAAGGACATCGAAATCAAGGTGGAGGACATTCCTCAGACGGAGCAGATCAAGAAGGCCCCGCCCCCGCCGCGTCCCACGATCCCGATTCCCACCGAAAGCGAGGATGTGCCGGAGGACTTGACCATCGAATCCACGGAGCTGGATTTGAGCGAGATTCCCCCGCCCCCGGGACCGCCGATGGAGGACAGCTACGAGACCTACCAGTTCATCCCGTATGATGAAGCGCCCGTCCCCATCGGGGGCTACGCGGTGATTCAGAGGAACCTGAAGTACCCCGAGATCGCGCGCAAGGCTGGGATCGAGGCCTACGTCGTGGTGGGTGTCTTGATCGACGAGCACGGGAAATGCGTCAAAACGCAGATTCTCAAGAGCTCGGGTCAGAAGTTGGGGTTCGAAGAAGCCGCACGGCAGGCGGTCATGACGGTCAGGTGGAAACCCGCCAAGCAGCGTGACCGCGCGGTGAAGGTCTGGGTCTCTATTCCCATCCGGTTTTCGTTGCGGGGAGGCAATCGGAGCACCTGAACTTTCGACTCCTCGCCGGGGTTAAACGGTTAGCGATTCAAGAGAAGGGAATTCCGTATCATGAAAACGCTTACCGCCAAAGACATCATGAACCCCGAAGTCATCACGGTCAGCGACGACCTGACGGTTCATGAGCTTGCCAATCTCTTTACCGAAAAGATGATCTCGGGCGCGCCGGTCGTGGACCAGGAGGGCAGGCTTGTGGGGGTGGTTTCGCTGTCGGATATCGTGCGGAACGACACCCAACGCGCCACCATCGTCAAGGAGCGCAGCGAAACCAACTTTTACCTGCACGGCTGGGAAGACCGGCTGACCGAGGAGGAGCTGAGTGAGTTTCACGTCGAGACCATCGATGAGATGCTGGTGCGAGATATCATGACGCCGATCCTGTTCGAGGTCTCCGAGGACACGTCACTGGCCGAGATGGCCGATATGATGATCAACGGGCGGATTCACCGTCTGATCGTGACGCGCGCGGGCAAGGTGGTGGGCATCGTCACCACGCTCGACATGCTGAAAGCGATCCGTTCGCACGCCGCATGACACGGTGTTTGACATCCTAATCCACTTGTTTTGATGAATTGCACATTCTGCGATTTTGAGGTTGCGGAAAACTTCAATTTCTGCCCGTCGTGCAGCCAACCGCTGAAAACACGCCCGACGGATGAGTACCTGCTCATCGCGTTTCGCAGCCTTGCGGAGGGGAATCTCAAGGCCGCGGCCAAACAGTTGAGCGTGATCGTCAAACG
>CAYQOI010000480.1:0-3269 GCA_964419085.1 uncultured Cytophagia bacterium
CCTTTTCAGGCACGTTTTCCGCCTCCCCGGCGGGCAAGATGGAGTTGGCCAGTGGTCTGGTGAAGGTTTCGGCGGGTGGCGCGGATCTCAACCTCACCGGTACGGTGTTTGAATGGAGCCAGGGGACCATCAGCGGCCCCGGCGTGCTGAGCGCACACGGCAAGGTGAATTTTGTCGGTGATGCGCCTAAACTGCTGAGCGGCGCGACGTTTCGCAATCTGGCAGACCTCACCTGGACCGGCGGCGGGAGTCTTGTTCTTGAGAACAATGCGACATTCGAGAACGAGGGTGTTTTCGACATTCAGACCGATGCCGATATCGATTCCTCGGGAGGCGCACCGGTGACGTTCAACAACGACGGAATGATGCACAAAAGCGCCGGTGTGGAGATGACGTCAGTTAGCACCACATTCAACAATCGGGGCACGGTGAAAGTAACAAGCGGACAGCTACAACTGAGACGGGGAGGGATGGATACGGGTGACTACAGCGTGGAGAGTGGCACGACGCTGGAGTTCGCAGGCGGCAATCGCACTCTTTCGCTCACGACCTCCGTCAGCGGGACAGGTACCATCTCTTTTGCCGGTGCGATTATCACGAACAACGGAAGTTTCAATCCGGGTGATTCGCCCGGGATTCTGCACGTCTCCGGGGACTATTCTCAAACGGCTCTGGCAAGTCTCAACATTGAATTGGGAGGACTCGTGGTGGGGGACGAGTTCGACCAGCTCGCGGTCACCGGAACTGCACAACTCCATGGGGCGCTCAACCTCATCTTGCACAACAACTTTGTGCCGTCCAGAGGGGATTCCTTCCAGGTACTCACCTACGCCGCGCACAGCAGCCGGTTTGATAGTGTCGTTACCCAGCGATTTGATGTGGACACGGCGTATACGGACACGAGCCTGATTCTGACCGTGCTGAACAACCATCCGGTTGCAGACGACGATCAGGCGACCACCGATGAAGATGTGGCAGTGCCGATTCAGGTTGTGAACAACGACAGCGACCTCGATGGAGACGCGCTGTCCGTTGTGGGTTGGACCGAACCGGAAAACGGCACGGTAACCCAGGGCAGCGACACCACGCTCATCTATATGCCGAAAGAGAATTTTGGCGGCACCGACGGTTTTCTGTACAGCATCAGCGATGGGCACGGCGGCACCGATACCGCGCAGGTAACGGTGACGGTCACGCCGGTCAATGACCCGCCGAGTTTTACGGCGCTGCCCGATTCGCTCATGCTGGATCCCGGTTCTTCGGTGACCGTAAGTGTTTGGGACTATGTGGAGGACGTGGAAAGCGCAGATTCGTTGCTCACCTTCGAGTTTTTCGCACATCCGGATTCTCTGGACTTCAACTTCGACGGCATGAGCGGAAATGTGACGATTTCGGTGGCCGCGAACTTCTTTGGTCTCGATACTGTGCGGATCCGGGTCACCGACCCGGACGGCGGGATGGCGGAGGACTCCCTCCTGGTGGTGGTTCAGGCGCCCACAAGTGTTGGAAGTGCGTCTTCGAGTCAGATCCCGCAACGTTTCGTGCTGAGTCAGAATTACCCCAATCCGTTCAACCCGGGCACCAGGATCTCGTTCGGGTTGCCGGAAGCAGCACACGTGAAGCTGGAGGTGTACAATCTTCTGGGCCAGCGGGTGGAGACGTTGTTGGATGAGCGTAAACCCGCGGGATTTCATGAAGTCGATTTTAACGCCAGAGGCTTGCCCGGCGGCGTGTACTTCTATCGCCTCCGCACAGATCGCTTTACCAGGGTGAAAAAAATGATTCTCGTCAAATAAGGTCATATGACCACATGAGACTCCGATGGCCAACCTTTGGCTTGTTCAAGTGTCCCGAAGGGCCGAACATCGGGTAGGCCATTTGGTGTGGTTGAAAGTGACGCTCTCCCAGACGTGCCTCACGAGTGCACACGAATCCCACCCCTTTGAATCTGATGTCTCTCGTGGCCTGATTTGTAAAACAAAGTGCATCCAGTTGAATATCCTTGAATCGTGGAGGAGCTATGGATTTTTCGTGGTCAGAAGAACAGCTTGAATTCAAGCGGGCTGTGATCGAGTTTGCCAAAAATGAATTGAAAGACGACCTCATCCAACGCGACAAAGAAGCCAGTTTCCCTCGCGAACTCTGGCGAAAATGTGCCGATTTCGGCATCCTGGGTTTGCCCTTTCCGAAGGAATACGGCGGGCACGAACAGGACATCTTGACCACCATGTTGGTGATGGAAGGGTTGGGATACGCGTGCAAAGACAGCGGCCTGATCTTCGGCATGAACGCGCAACTGTGGTCCGTGCAAATGCCCATTTTCCGGTTTGGTTCGGAGGCGCAAAAGCGGAAGTACTTGACGAAGATGTGTACCGGAGAATGGATCGGCGCACACGGCATGAGCGAGCCGGGTTCGGGTTCCGATGCGTTTAGTCTGAACACGACCGCAGAATTGAGTGGCGACTTCTATGTGCTCAACGGCAGCAAGACCTTTGTCTCTAACGGTCCTGTCGCGGATGTGTTTGTGGTGTTTGCTACGGTGGACAAGCGCAGAGGGTTTATGGGCGTGACGGGTTTCATCGTTGAAAGGGACTATCCCGGATTTCACGTGAGCAAGGAGATCAGCAAAATGGGGCTGAAAACCTCGCCCATGTCCGAGCTGGTTTTCGAGGATTGTAAAGTACCCGTGCAAAACCGCATCGGTCGAGAAGGCGCGGGCGCGGCCATCTTCAGCGACTCCATGGAGTGGGAAAGAAGCTGCATATTGGCCAGCTACCTCGGCGGCATGGAGAGGCAATTGGAGCGCTGCGTGGCGTACGCACGCGAACGAAAACAGTTCAACAAGCCCATCGGGAAGTTTCAAGCGGTGGCCAATAAGATGGTGGAAATGAAAGTTCGTATGGAAACCGCCCGGCTGATTCTATACAAAGTCGCTTGGCTGAAAAAAACGCAGGGCTCCGCGCCCATGGATGCGGCGATCGCCAAACTGTACATGAGTGAATCGTGGGTGAAATCCTGCCTGGATGCCATTCAGATTCACGGCGGCTACGGCTACACCACGGAATTTGAATTGGAGCGGGACCTGAGAGATGCGGTGGGGGGAACACTGTATTCCGGGACCTCTGAGATTCAGAAAAACATCATCGCTCGCTATTTGGGCCTTTGACGTGGAGAAGTCACAACCTGCGGTTTTGGGCAGAGACTTCGAAATATCATGGGGCTGTCCAAAAAGTCGGAAAAGAGCACCAATTTGTCACTCCTGCGAATGC
>CAYQOI010000481.1:0-2812 GCA_964419085.1 uncultured Cytophagia bacterium
GTTGTAGTTGCGGCGGTCCTGAGTGCTTCCCAGCGCGTCGATTTTCAACTTCATGTTGCTGGTCATGCGCCACTCCACGCTCCCCTGGCCGCTCCAGCGGCGGACGGAGTTCATGGGCACGGCGCTGCTGTCTCCGCGCACGGCAACCGTGTCCCCGTTGATTACTTGCAACCGTCCCTGGGGACTGTAGACCTTGGCACCATAAAGCCAGCCATCGTTGCTGAAGCGTCGCCCTGTGACAAAAAACGTGAGCTTGTTCTTGATGATGGGCCCGCTCAAGGAACCCTGAAAATTGTAGTTATCTGCAGGCTTGACGTTGTCGATGTCAAAAAAGATGTTGTCGTGATTGCTCACGTAGTCTCCGGACCACGCTTCGAATGTCCCGTGGAATTCGTTCCCGCCCGTCTTAGTCACGATGTTGATCACGCCGCTCAGCGCATCCCCGTACTCCGCGTTAAAGGTTCCGCTGATGACCTGGAGTTCCTGGATGGATTCGTTCTCTATCTGAATCGATTGTGTCCGGGTGAAATCGTCGGTGATGCGGATGCCGTTGACCATATAGGCCACTTCGGTGGAGCGGCCTCCACGGATGTGAATGCCGCCCCCGGAATCCCGGGTAATGCCGGCCTGCAGATTGAGCACGTCAGACAGCTCCTGCACAGGCAGCCGGCTGATCTCGCTGGCCTGCACTCGGGCTTCGGCAGAGGTCAGATCTTTTCGAATGATGGGCCGTTCTGCAACCACGACGACTTCCTCCCCCAACTCCACGGTTTGCGTCTGCAACTGGAAATCGATTTTCGTGGTCAAATCGGTGAGCACCTGGACGTTTTGCACCAAGACGGCCTGGTAGCCGATAAAATCCGCTCGCAGTTGGTAGACCCCCGGCGGGACCCGCAGGATGGTGTAGCGCCCGTCCAAATCAGATGCCGCGCCGAGCGTTGTCCCCACAACAACGATGTTTGCACCCGGCAAGGGGTCGCCTGTAGCTTTGTCGGTTACCATCCCGGTGATTTTGCCAAATTTCTGCGCAAAACCGCTGGTAAAAGACAACAACAGGCAAAGCATAGCGAGCATTGTGACCGATCTTTTCATCACGCACTCCAAATCAGTAATCGTTGAGATTTATCTGTTTCAACTTCTCTGCATGTACCGTTACGGCAAGGTTTTTCCGAAATTCCTTGATTCTTGCCCGGCGGTAGTCGTCCCACATGATGAAACGTACAGCTTTCTCCACATCGCTTCTGGCGGCCGTGTAAGAGCGTGGTTTGGGGGGAAGTTTGTCCTCGCATTTCAGAAAGACAAGCTTGCCGTCCATCTTCAGCGGGCCGCGAATCTCTCCGGCCTGCATGGTGAAAATCATCTGCGACCATTTGCCGAGGTCTGCCGGCTCCAGGTAGCCCAGGTCCCCGCCCTTCTCCGCGCTCCATCTCCTGACCGAAAACTTCCGTGCCAATGCTTGGAATGCCCTTCCCTGCCGGAGCATCTGTTTCACTGAGTCCGCCTGGGCCTCACGGTCCAGCACAATTTCGCGCAGTCGAATTTTTGCGGGTTGCGCGAACAAGTCCTTGTTCGCATCGTAATATGAGCGGAGAGAATCTTCGGGAACGACCATCTCGCTTCGCAGTTCATTCTCCATCCGGGAGAGCAGATAGTTTTCCCAGCTTTCCTGGACTTTTTCTGCGAAATCCGTCGTCCGGGCCAATCCGGCATTTTGGGCCAGCGCCAGGATTTTATCCCGAACCACCAGACCCGAGATGAATTCCTTCAATTGCTCCCGGCTTCTGATCCATTTTCGGTGAGCCGGCGAGGTAAACTTCGCCTTTTGTTGGAACAACTCCACCGTCCACGCGCCCAGATCGGAGCTCACCAACACCTCTTCTTTCTCCGTATCAAAGGGAGCAAGAAAGTCTCCTTCTGTGGGCGCCCCATTTTCTGCAACCTGGGCACGTGCGCTCTGGAAGAGCCGCGCGACCAGAGGCTCGTTAAAGGAAATGTGCAGGCTTCGGGCCAATGAGTCTGAAAAGGCTGCCGCGGCCTTCAGGCTTTTGCGGTAACGCCAGTAGGCCTCCAACTTCTGCTTGTGCTTTGCGTAGTCGGTTTCGGTAAGAAGCGGCTTTGTGACACGGCTGTCCACCCGAATGATGCTGTAGCCATCGGTGGTTCGGACGGGCTTCGAGATTTCGCCTACCTTGAGCCGGAAGGCTGCATCCTCAAAAGTCGGCTCCATTTCATCCACCGTGAAGTCTCCCAGCAGACCACCGGAGTCGCGCAGTCTTGGGTCGTGAAACACTTTCTTGGCTAAGGCTTCGAAGCTCGCGCCCTGCTTCAGCGCGGCGTACAGGCGTTCGGCTTGTTCCCTGGTGGGTGCATAAAGATGCCGGGCCCGAAGTCTGGTGTTCGCACGTACGTAGAGCTGTTTGAGCTCCTCCTCGGTGACCACAACGCGCTTGGCGATGAATTCATGATTGTAGGCGCTGAGGAGGTGCTGCATACGAATGCTGGCCAACTGGTGCTTGCCCGTCGCGTCACGGTCAAAGCCGCGGCGCCTCGCCTCGTCGATGAGGATTTCCTCCTCTACCATCTGACTCAGGACCTTGCGCCGGGCCGAGTAGGTGTCCGGCACGCCCTGTCCCGTCCGTTCCCTGAAATCGCGATAACGCGTGACAAACTCATCAGCGGTGATTTTCTGCTCGCCTACCACCGCCAGCAGAGGTCCCTTGTGGTGGTTTTCACGGGTGGAGCACGAAGCCAGCAAAAGGCCGAAGAGGAGCAAAAGCAGCTTGTTCTGGGTAGTTTTCATCCTTGTCTTCTT
>CAYQOI010000481.1:2822-3253 GCA_964419085.1 uncultured Cytophagia bacterium
ACGCCGTATCGTTTTTCATCCAGCAGGTCGTACCAACTTCGGTGCGGGGACACATGCCCGCTGGGAATGGTCACCTGTTGCGTTTGCCACGAGTTGTTCAGAGCCACGATCACGCTCTCGTCGTCATTCGTCCGTTTGAAAACGAACAGGTCGTGGACATCGTCTATGAGAACGCTCTCGAAATGCCCCACCTGCAGCGCCGGGTGCGATTTTCTGATGGAAATGAGCTTCCGGTAATGCGCGAACAGTTCCGCATCGAAGCGGTTTTGGTCGACCGGCCTGCGCCGGCCGAAGGGGTGGCTTACCTCGTCGGCATAGCTGAAATCTCGCCACAGCATCGGCTTTCTGCAATCGGGGTCGTCGGCGCCCCACATTCCAGCCTCGTCGCCGTAGTAGATCATCGGTGCCCCGACATAGGTAAACTGGAAGAT
>CAYQOI010000482.1:0-3249 GCA_964419085.1 uncultured Cytophagia bacterium
GTACAACGAGGAGGACGAAGCCTTACGCAGCGCACTGAAGGAAAAAACCTTGCAGGCCGCGCTTGTGCCATTTCACACTCAAAAAGGGCTGACGCAAGGGGCCTTCATCGCAGATGATTGGGTTTGTTTTTCTCACGAACGCGGCTTGACCCGGGTCTTGCCCGCAAAAGAAGTTGCACTTCGCGGGCGCCACAACCTGGCAAACGTCCTGGCCGCAACGGCCGCGGCCTGTCTTTCCGGAATTCCGGTGGAGGCCATCCGGCGCACGCTGCAGAACTTTGCGGGTCTGGAACATCGCCTGGAGTTTGTGCGCTTTCTGGACGGCGTGACGTACATCAACGATTCCAAGGCCACCAACCTGCACGCGCTGCAGCACGCGCTGGAAAGCTTTCACCCGCCTCTCATCCTCATCGCGGGCGGTCGCGACAAGGGTGACGATTTCAGCCAAATCGCAACCGCGGTCGCAGACCGGGTAAAACTGTTGCTGCTGTTGGGGGAAGCCGCGGAGAAGATCGACCTTGCGTTGCGGAACGACGTCCCGCGGGTCCGGGTACAGTCGCTCGCAGAGGCCGTCCGGTTGGCGCGCCAGGCGGCCGCACCCGGCGACACCGTGCTGCTCTCTCCCGGCTGCGCCAGTTTCGACCAGTTCCAGAACTTTGAGGAACGGGGAAAGCGATTCAAGGCCGCGGTTGGCGCGCTGTGAGTCCGAAGCACGTTTGAGGGCAGGGCACAAATAGAGAAAAGAGCTTAGCCTGAATTATTCACCGATGGCTAAAATTAAAAATGTTTAAGTCATGTCATGCAAGGAGAATCCGGGATTTTTTTGCAATTGTGCTTCGCCGGAATGACACCCTAACATGATGTATTTTAAGGACTAGAATTTATTAAAATGGCATTTTATGAATTATCCAGGTTAGAACAGCCATTCGGCTGACAAGTCGCGAGACATGATCGTAATCAAACGGAGGGCCACATGAAATTGCAGGGTTCGTTTGTCGCACTGGTGACGCCGTTCAAAGATGGTCGTCTAAACGAAGGCAAGCTGCGTGAATTGGTGCGCTTCCATCTCGACAACGGGACCGACGGGTTGGTCCCCTGCGGCACCACGGGAGAGTCGCCGGCGCTGAGCGACGCGGAAAGGCGCCGGATTTTCGAAATCGTGCTGGAGGAGGCCAAGGGGAAAGCCACCATCGTCGCGGGCACCGGAACCAACAGCACCGAAAAAACCATCAAAGCCACCAGAGAAGCACAGGAGTTGGGGGCAGATGCGGCCCTGGTGATCACGCCGTACTACAACAAGCCCACTCAGGAAGGACTGTACCGCCACTTCGAGGCGGTGGTTCGGGCGGCGAATCTGCCCATCATGATTTACAACGTACCGGGCCGCACCAGCGTGAACATTTTGCCGCAGACCGTGGCCCGCCTGGCAGAATTGGATAACATCGTCGCAATCAAAGAAGCCAGCGGCGACCTCAACCAGGTGTCGCAAATCATCGGACTGTGCGGGGAGAAGATCAAGGTGTTCTCGGGCGACGACTCGCTCTTCACCCCAATCCTCGCCGTGGGGGGTGTCGGCGTGGTTTCCGTGGTGGCGAACCTGGTCCCCAAAGACCTGCGCGCGCTCTTCGAGTCCTTTCAGGCCGGCGATTTGCAGAAAACCAGGGAGTGGCACCATCGCCTGTTCCCCCTGTGTCAGGCTATGTTCTACGAGACCAATCCGGGGCCGGTCAAGACCGCGATGAATCTGTTGGGATTTGAAGTCGGCGAACTGCGCCTGCCCCTCGCACCCATGTCTCAGGAGAACAAGGCACGACTGACTCAGGCGCTTCAGGCTTACGGCTTGCTCAAATGAACCTCTATCAACTGACAGAGAAACTGATCTCCATCCCGTCTGTCACGGAGCAAGAGGCCCAACTGGCGGAGTTCGTGTCCGACTTTTTGCAGGCCAGAGGCTTTTACGTCCAACCACAGCAGGTTACAGCCGCCCGGCGGAATCTTTTGGCCACCGCCGGCGCCGTCCCGAAAGTGATTCTGTGCACGCATCTCGACACGGTGCCGCCGTTCATCCCGTTTTCCCAGGATGAACGGTTTCTGTACGGTCGCGGCGCGTGCGACGCAAAAGGTGCGATGGCCGCGATGCTCCAGGCCGCGCTGCGGTTGCGGGATGAAGGTCAGCGAGATTTCGGCCTCCTGTTCGTCGTCGGCGAGGAAGGCGACAGCATCGGCGCGAAGCGAGCCAACGAACTCAGTCCAGGCTCCGCGTTTGTGGTGGTGGGAGAGCCCACCGAAAACAAACTGGGCGCCGGGCACAAAGGCGTGCTCTCGCTCAGGCTCAGAGCCAGAGGACGCGCGGCCCATTCTGCGTTTCCGCATCTGGGAGAATCGGCCATCGACAAGCTTCTGGACGTGCTCTCACGTTTGCGCGAGATGGATCTGGGCTCGGACCCCGTCCTGGGGCAGTCTTCCTTCAACATCGGGGAAATCAGTGGCGGCGTGGCCCACAACGTCATCCCTGCGGACGCGGAGGCGGCGCTGTGCATTCGAACGGCCGTCCCTTCCCACGGCGTGCTCGAACGACTGGGCGCGGCGGCCGACGGGCTTGCGGAGCTGGAGATTGTGTCGTGCTCCGAACCCCAGCGGCTTTTCACCCTACCGGGCTACGAAAAGGACGTGTTGCCATTCGGCACCGACCTTCCGTACCTGACGAATCTCGGCAAGCCGCTGCTTATGGGACCCGGCTCGCCCGAGGTGGCGCACACCGATTCGGAGCGGGTCGCCAAGGAACAACTAGCGCAGGCCGTCGACCTGTACGCCGACCTGGTCCGCAAACTTTCACAAATGGCATAGGAACTGAGATGGCTCTAAAGCTCGCGCTCATCGGTTTTGGTAGAATGGGGAAAGAGGTCGCCCGCCTGGCGGAGACGCGGGGGCACGAGGTCGTCGCCACGTTCGACAGCCGTCATCCGCTGAGCGTGGAAGAGGCCAGCGAGTCCGCGGACGTCTTCGTGGAGTTCACCCGACCGGACGCGGTGGTGGAAAACATCAAGACGGTCGCGAAACTGCGCAAACCCATGGTGGTGGGAACCACCGGTTGGTACGATCATCTCGACACGGTGAAACGGGTCGTGCAGCAGGCAGAGATCGGTCTCGTCTACGCCTCTAATTTTTCTGTGGGCATGAACCTCTTTTTCAGAATCGTGGCCGAAGCCAGCCGTCTCCTGGAAGCGTTCGACCAGTACGATCCCTACA
>CAYQOI010000483.1:0-1926 GCA_964419085.1 uncultured Cytophagia bacterium
GTCTTGAATCGCCGCGGCAAAGATCTCCGACGCGGACGCGCTGGCCCGGTCTACCAGGACGGCCAGCGGACCGTCGTAGAAAATGTCGGGGTCGGGGTCGTACTCCACCCGCTTCGAGCCCACCGAGTTCCTCACCTGCACCACCGGTCCGTCTTTGATGAACAGTCCGGACATCTCGATGGCTTCCTGGAGGGAGCCGCCTCCGTTGCGGCGCAGGTCGATGATGATTCCATCGACTCCGGCACTCTGCAGTTCCCGGAGCAAGCGTTTGACATCCCGGGTGGTGCTCTTGTAGTTGTCGTCTCCCCGCCTCTGCGCCTCCAGGTCCACGTAGAAGGCGGGAACGTCGATGACGCCGATCTTGTACTTTCTACCCTGGTGCACCAGCTCGATGGTGTCGCTCTTAGCGGCCCGCTCTTCGAGAATGACTTTGTCGCGCACCAGCGAGATCTCTTTGGTGGGGCTCCCCGCCGGACTCCCGGCCGGAATCACCTCCAGTCGCACCAGGGTGCCTTTGGGGCCGCGGATCTTTTGCACCACGTCGTCCAGTCGCATGCCGATGACATCCACCATCTCGCCATGCTCGCCTTGCGCCACACCGACGATCTTGTCGTTGGCCCACAGTTGCTTGCTGCGGTCCGCAGGGCCGCCCGGCAAAATCCGCACGACTTTGGTGTAGTCGTCCTCCGTGGTGAGTTGTGCGCCGATCCCTTCGAAGGACAGACTCATATCGATGCCGAAGTTTTCGGAGGTGATGGGCGAGAAGTAACTGGTGTGCGGGTCGAAGGTCTCAGCCAAGGCGTTCATAAACAGTTGGAAGACATCCTCCGTGTTGTACTGCTCGATGCGTTTCTGGAAATTGGTGTAGCGTTTGCGGAGATTCTTCTGCACCGCAGCCCAATCTCGGCCGCTCAGTTTGAGATTGAGCGCTTCGTTTTTCAGCTTCTTGCGCCAGATTTCGTCGAGCTCGCGTACCGACTCCACCCACGGCTCCTTGCTGCGATCGATCTGGTAGGTTTCGTCGATGGAGAAATCGAAGCCTCGGTCCAATTGTTTTTGTACAAAGTTAACTCGCTGGCTTAGTCGCACCTTGAAGGTGTTGAAGATGAGAAACGGCGGATCCATGTTTCCGGAGCGGATGTAGTCATCCAGCAGATAGCGGTACTTCTCGAACTGGGCGATATCGGAAGCCAGAAAGTAAAGACGATGCCGGTCCAGGCGGTCGAGGTAGAGGTCGAGCCACTCCGAAGACACGCGGTCGTTGATCCTCTGGTGATTGTAGTGGTACTGTCGCAGCAGATTGGCGATCACCTGGCTGGAGATGACCTGCTTGCGGTCGGGGTGCAACGCTTCGCCTGAGGCGTTGAGCGAAAAGCCGAAGCTGAGAATAAAAAGCAGGGTGGATGAAAAAAAGGCACGCATGACTCGTCGTGGGTCGTAATTGAGTCGCATATCAGGTCTCCGATTCGATATTAAGCCGCTTTTCGTGTTAAATAGGGCAGTTGGTGCGATTTGCTTAAAATTAAAACAATTTCTTTATATAAATGATTCCGGGAATCGATACAAGGAGATTATCGTCAAGTTTAAGCTTTTTTGTAATTTAACTTATCGTTTTCGGCACGGAAAGGTTCCCGCTGTTGCGAGAATTTTTCTACTAATTCCTATTTGAACGAAAGCAGCCTCTTTTTGTCATTCCCGCATGTGTTTGGCGGGAATCTCCTGCTCGAAATCGCGAGATTCCGGCTTAAAGATTGCCGGAATGACGGCTCCAAAGGAGCTTTTGTTCGAACACGAATTCGCAAGCCTTTGATTCGGCTCGGGATTTTTGCGTTCACACAGGCGCGAGGGTATGATTTGACCGAGCCGAACGTGTCGGGAAGAGAAAGCCCTTGATCTTTTGCTTTGGGAAGGCTATCTTAAAGTTGA
>CAYQOI010000483.1:1936-3246 GCA_964419085.1 uncultured Cytophagia bacterium
GCTCGGGATTTTTGCGTTCACGGAGGCGCGAGGGTCTGATTCACCGAGCCAAACGCGTCGGCCAGAGAAAGACCTTGATCTTTTGCTTCAGGAAGGCTATCTTAAAGTTGACTTTCCGAACGAGGATCACAAAAAAATTTCTTTCATTTAGCCTGAATAATTCACAAACTGCCGCGAGCGTCTCATTTATTGTGTCATTCCGGCTCCGCCAGTTGGCGGATGCCGGAATCTCAGGGCACCAACCGACGCATGGTCAAAGATTCCGGTATTTTCCGCAATTCAGCGAATGCGGAATTGCAGAAAAACCGGAATGACAGATAAGTCCTTAAGTTTCAGAATGTTAAGTCCAAGCTATTTGCGTTTTGTGAATGATCTAGATTACGGATAGCGAGTGTCGTTCCATGGAATGGAAGACTTTATTCGCTTTGACCTCCGATGCCCTGGTGTCTGACTGTTTCCGGGCCGAGGGAGGCTGGTGAGGAGTCAGGATGAGAGCCCGCACGTTGAATCCAGCCGTGTCTTGCTTCCGTCCACTGCGCCTTTGTCTCGCTCTGGCTTTTTTCCTGTGGGTGGGGAACAGCGTGGCACAGAGCGGCAAGCCCGAGGGCAAGCAGACCAAAGACGACCAGGAAACCGGCGTGGTCGCGCGCACCGCCCGCACCTTGCTGAAACACCATGAGACGCAGCTTTTCGGACGGCCTTTCACCATCAATGCCCTACCCCTGGCTTTCTTCACCCAGCGTACCGGTCTGAATTTTGGTTTTCGTGCGCTGCTCACGTCCCGGGAGACCCGCCCGTATTTGTATCGACTCACCCTGCAGGTGCTGGCGTCGGTACGTGGCAGCCACAGGCATCGCCTGGTGTTCGATTATCCCAGGATCGGGGGCACGCGATTCGGTGCCGTGTTTCGCGCAGAATGGGTGCGGGACCTGGAAGCCCGCTACTTTGGACTTGGAAACGACAGCCAAAACGTCGAGGCCTTCACCCGGCCGGAAAGCCGTTTTTACATCGAGAAGGACTTTTACCTGTACAATTTGAAACGTCCGCGGCTCGAGCTTTTTGCGACCCGAGAGATTGTCCCGGACCTGCGCTTGTGGGTTGGCTTCGGCCTGGAAAAGGTACAGCCGCAGCTCAAGAAGGGCAGCGAGACGTCTTATCTGGCGCAGGACCGCCCGCTGGGCTACCTGGGCGGTTCCGGAAGATTTCTGAGTTTCAGGCTCACCTGGGACACCCGCTCGGACGTGGTTTTCCCCTCTGCGGGCTTCATCAGCGAGGTGTCGGTGGAGCCGAATTTTGCGTCGGTGCAGGAG
>CAYQOI010000484.1:0-3243 GCA_964419085.1 uncultured Cytophagia bacterium
GCGTGTCGCCAGTCACCACTCGAACGTCGGTCACATCGACGCCCAGTTGCTCGGCCACGATCTGAGCGAACGAGGTAAAATGCCCCTGGCCCTGGGTGCCCACGCCTGTTGCCACGTTCACCTTGCCGCCCGGTTCCACCGAAACGCGGGCGCCTTCGTACGGCCCGATGCCTGTGCCTTCGACGTAGGAGACGATGCCGATGCCCACCTTCCGCCCCGCCTTGCGGAGACGGGGTTGCTCTTTCTCGATGAATTCTTTGTAGCCGATCATTTCCGCGGCCCGCTCCATCGCGGGCCCGTAGTTGCCGCTGTCGTAGACCAGCGGCGCAAAGTCCTGGTAGATGATTTCATGGTTGTGCGGAAACGCCTCCGGCGGCAGATAGTTCTTCTTGCGGATGTCCACCCGGTCGAGCCCCAGTTCCCTTGCCGCGATATCCAACAGGCGCTCCATCACGAACACGCCGTGCTGCCTGCCCGCGCCACGGTAGGGGGTCACGATGGTTTTGTTTGTGAACAGCGCCTTGAACTCGCTGTAGTAATTGGGAATGTTGTACGGACCCAGCAACGTACACTGGCTGTTGATGGGGACGGTCAGGCCGTAGGGAACGTACGCGCCGGTGTCGTGCAAAAACTCGTCGCGGACGCCCAGGATGGTTCCGTCTTTTTTGATGGCGAGCACCGCATCGTGGATTTGGCCGCGCTCGTGGGTGGTGGCGAAGAAGTTCTCCTGCCTGTCCTCGATCCATTTCACCGGACGGTTCAGCTTCATCGCCAGCCACGGAATCAGCACCTCCTCAGGGTAAAACATCATGATCTTGGGGCCGAAGCCCCCTCCGATGAACGGTGCGATGACCTGCACCTGCGATTCCGACAGACCGAGCATGGCGGCGAGACCGTTGCGGATGGGGATCGGGGCTTGCGTGGTGTCCCAGACAGTGAGGTGCTGCAGTTTTGCATCCCAGGTGGCTACAACCCCGCGATTTTCCAGCGCCGCGGCGGTGCCGCGGTCGTACCAGAATCGCCGCTTGATGAGCAGGTCCGCGTGTTTGGCCGCGTTTTCATAGTTTCCCTTTTCTTGGATGACATGCGCTGCGAGATTGGAGTCCAGGTCGTCGTGCACCAGCGGGGCGTCGGCATCCAGTGCGTGTTCGATGTCGACCACTGCGTCGAGAGGCTCGAAATCCACCAGGATGTCGGCCAGCGCGTCCTCGGCAACATAACGGCTCTCCGCGACCACCACCGCGATGGGTTCACCTACGTGCCGAACTTTGTCTTTTGCCAGCGGCACCTGTGTGCGCTGATTGAAGGTGAGGCGTTCGATGGGAGGTGGCGGAACCAGCAGCGGCCCGGGTTGCCAGTACTCGCCCAGATCCTCTGCGGTGAACACCGCGACCACCCCGGGCCGGTTTTGCGCGGCGGAAACGTCGATGTTCTTGATGCGGGCGTGGGCATGGTCGCTGCGCAGGAACGCGACATGCAGCAACCCCGGGAGATGGACATCATCTACGAACAACGCCTGTCCGGTGAGCAGGCGTGGGTCTTCATTCCGCTTGATGGGCTGTCCAAAGAATCGTGTCGCCATAATTGTGTCAAGCCGCGATGGCTCGAAAGGCTCCCGTGCTAGAACGATTTTCCTGTCGCGGTCTATTGGGCATCTTGCAACTCCGCTGCCAGTTTCACCGCCTTGACGATGTTTTGGTAGCCGGTGCACCGGCACAGATTGCCGGAGAGCGCCTGGCGGATTTTGGCCTCATCGGGATGAGGATTCTCCTTGAGGAAAGGAATCAAGGACATCAAAAAACCGGGGGTGCAGAAGCCGCACTGCAGGCCGTGGGCCTCGCGAAAGGCTTCCTGCAGCGGGTGCAACGCCTCTCCATCTTGCGGTGCCAGCCCCTCTACGGTCAGGATCTCGTGCCCGGCCGCCTGCACCGCAAACATCAGGCAGGAGCGCACCGCCTCACCGTCCAGCAGGATGGTGCACGCCCCGCAGACGCCGTGTTCGCACCCCACATGCGTGCCAGTGAGGTCGAGCTCGTGACGCAAAAAATCGCTCAGCAACAATCGCGGGGGAACGTCCCGCTCGACGGTGCGGCCATTTACTTTGAGCTCAATTTTGAGGTGGTCTTCCATTTTGGCAACAGACGATGATGCGCTGCGTCGTACCGTGTTTCAACAAAGTTACGCAATTGTATCAAATTTCCACGCGTTAATCAAGAAAAAAATGGCGCGGCCGACAGGCGAAACGACCGGGCCGCAGCGCCTCACCGGGTGATGACCACGGTGGTCTTGTCCACGCCGGTGTTTCCGGAACCCGCGTCGTACGCGTAGACGATGATCTCGTACACCCCCGTTTCAGAAACCTGAAGCTCGCCCCGGAAGGTACTGGCTTTTCCCGTGGCCGCAAGCGGGATTTCCCCGACGAAAGTCTCGCCGTGTTTGACCAGAGCTTTGACCTCGTATTTTTTCGCGTCCCACAGGCCACCGACAGTCACCGGGCAGCCGCACATCATCACCACGTTGGCGGTGATGGCCAGAGTGGCCTCATTGTTCACCAGTTTGATGCTTTCGTGCGTTTGCGGGGAGAGTAAATCCACGGCAAATCCGGGCAGCTCCAGCAGGATGCCGTCTCCCGGAATGTCCTTGCCGGGAATGAGCCAGACTTGTGTGGATACTGTGACGGCCGATTGTCTTTGCGCCAGAGGGCCTTTTGCCTCTACGGTCACCAGCCGCGGTTCTTCGAGGTCGACGACCGCGTCGAACTTCGCGGCCGCGTCGTCGGAGAGCTGTGTCCCCCGCGCATGGGGCGTCTTCATGAGTGTTTGGGTGTCGCCGGTGGTGCCGCGGGTCACCCCCTGGGCCAGCACTTCGCCGGTGTCGCTGTCCCGGATGGTGATCAGCGCTCCCCCCATGGATGTGCCGACGAACTTGGCGTCTTTTGCCCGGACATGCACCACCACATGCGTGGGCTGGGCCGCAAACGCGCCACCGAGTGAGATGAGAACTGCAACAGTCAGGGTCAGGTTGAAGCTTTTCTTTTCCATCGTTCCTCCTTCAAGAATCTTGCGTGTGGCAAATATGTTCATCGCGTTTGGATTGACCTCCGGCGTAGGTGAACCGCCCGGATTCTAGCGACATGCCCGAACACCGTACGAAATCGAGCCGCTTGGGGGTCAAGCCGTGCGCTCGTGCTTCCCTCAGGCCGACGATCCTCCGTCATGCGGTGTTCCATATGTACGCCATAAA
>CAYQOI010000485.1:0-3237 GCA_964419085.1 uncultured Cytophagia bacterium
TGACGAGTCGAGAGGCACTCAAAGCCTACGGTGCCTGGGCCGCAGTGTGCCTTTTCTGGGGCACCACCTACCTGGCCATCCGCATCGGTGTGGCGGCCCTCCCCCCTGCTCTCTTTGCAGGCGTGCGCTTCCTCATCGCGGGCACGCTGCTCACCCCGGTGCTCCTGTGGCGGGGGCATAAACTGCCCTCAACACGGGACCTCGGGCATATTGCGGTGGTGGGCATCGCGCTGCTGGCCGTGGCTAACGGGACCGTAGTTTGGGCGGAACAGTGGGTGCCCAGCGGGCTCGCCGCGCTCATCGTCGCCATGATTCCCTTCTTCATGAGCGGCTTCGAGGCCTGGCTCCCTCAAGGAGACAAGCTCAATCTCAAGAAGATCGCCGGAATCGTGCTGGGTTTTGCCGGTTTGTTTCTGCTGGTGTCGCCGGAGATCCACGGCTCCATGGACCGCTCCTACCTTGTGGGTCTCTTCGCCATCGTTTTGGCTACACTGTCCTGGAGCCTGGGCTCCCTCTATTCGAAATATCGTACCGTGAAGACATCCCCGTTCATGGCCGCGGCGCTGCAAATGTTGATCGGTGGGGTCATCCTGGTGGTGTTTGGCGGCATCAAGGGGGAATTCTCGCAGTTCAGGTACGACCCCGCGGGGTTCGCCGCCATGGGCTACCTGGTGGTCTTCGGCTCAATTGTGGGATACGGTTCTTACATCTACGCGCTCAGCAAGCTCCCCGCAGGCTTCGTCTCCACCTACGCCTATCTCAACCCGGTCATCGCGGTGTTGCTGGGATGGCTGGTCCTGGACGAACGGCTCGACTGGCGCATTCTCACGGCTGCGGTTACCATTCTTTCCGGTGTATTTCTGGTCAAATCGGGTCACGGCCCGCGCAAACGCCGCGACAGAGCTCCTGCCCGGGACCACACTCCCCTGCCTGCTCTCGACGAGGGGACGGTTTAGCCGCGGCATCGGGCGTTCACTCCTCCACCAACTGGAGATCGATGAGTTTTTCCACGCTCTGCCCGGAATGCAGATCGGTGATCTTGACACCGAGCTGGTAGTGCCCTTTTTCCAGCCGGCTCACATCGAAGCGAACCACGTCCCGCCAATCCGACCGGCTCCCGGTGCGCGTCTCATCCACGCTGATGCTGTTTTTGCCTCCTTTCGACTTGTTGAACAGGGCCAGGATCTTCTTCTTTTTTCCTGCCCGAATGATCTTGTTCTGCACCCGGAAAGACGTTTCGCCGCCATCGTCTTTGCGCAGATTGTACACCTCATAGTACACCACCACCGGCTCGGACGTGCTGTATTTTCTGCTGGGATTGGGGATGAGGGTCTGCTCAGCGCTCTCCTGTTCCCCTTTTTTCTCAGGCGACGACGCGTACGCTAATTTCAGATCGCTCATGCCCAGACCTTCGCCGGAGAAATCGGGAACGTCGATTTCAAATGTCCCGCCTCCCACCTTCGGCGGGACCTCCTGTTGGGCGTAAAACCCCAGATGGTAGGTCCCGGGGGCCAGAGAGAAGGTGTAGCGCCGGATATAATAGCGTTTGTACCGGAGCCACGGCTTCTGCAATTGGATGGGCGCAGGCTCGTACACCTTGTGCAGCAGGCGGAAATCGGCGTCGTGGATGGTCGCACCCCGGTCCACGAGCCGGTCCGCAGTGATCGAATCGACTCGGATGCCCACGTACAGTTCCAGCCGACTCCGACCGCTGTCCCCGCGGAAGAAGGACCAGTAGTGCGACATGTCCAATTCTTCCAGGCTTTTGTCCCAGGTGTGGGCATCAGAGGACAGGGCCGTGTAGACATCGTCCTCACTCTCGATGGCCATCTCGTGCACCAGACCGCTGGCGTCGTTGATGGAACGGGCCCGCGCCAGCCGGTCCATGGTGATGCTCCAGCCCTGCCGGTCCGCCAGCATGGCGGGACTGGTGATGACGGGCGCCAACCGCCAATGTCTTCCCAGGAAGTGAAAGATCAACTCGGGCCGATCCTCCCGCTGGAAATAGTGCCAAGATTCGTTTTTGACAACACCCCCATCCCCGGTGAGCGCGGTTTCGTCCGGCTCGCCGTGACGAATGTAGATGAGTCCTCTGTCGCTGAAAACCTCGTTCAGATAATATGCCCTGGGAAAACGCAACTGGCTCACCCGGTCCGGATTGTCGGCCCACGTGCGCAGGTCGTCGTCCCAGTATCTTTTTTCCGCGTACACCATGCGGCGGAAATGCTCCATCGCCCGGACATTTACCGGCGCGGCGGGCGTGGGGTCCCGTTTCGCCCAGAAGGCGCGAAAGAACGCCCTTTTTGCGTCCGGGCCGGACAACGCCTCAAAGCGCTGCAATTCCTCGTCGGTGAAGATGTATTTGGTGTCTTCAAACAAAAAGGCCGCATCCAGGTCCGATTGGATCGAATCCACGGTGGCGGCGAGATAGGTCTCTGCCGCCTTTTCGTCATCCTGCTGAAGCTTGAGGCGAACGAGCGACAGGTAGAGCGGCATCTTGCTGGCCAATCCGTCCTCCCGCAGCAACGCCTGAAAAATCGAGTCCGCTGTGGCAAACCGCTTCCGGAGGCGATGGTTTTCACCCAGGAAATAGAGCGAGCGCGGGTCAGACTTTCCCGCCAGGTATCTGGAAACGTCTTTGTCGCCTTTGTGCCTGAGAAACAGGTCGTAGAGTTCATAGAGCCCGACGCGCGAGTGAACGTCCCCCGGTTTCAACGTAATCTGCCTGATGCCCCACTCGATGGCCTTGGTCCAGTGCTCCCTGCGGCGTTCCAGCAGCGCGCGTTGGTAGAACACATCCCGAAACGAAGAATCGGACGCGATCACCGAGTCGAAGTACTTTTGCGACTTGCCGAAATCTCTTTGACGGAACAGCACCGTACGCTTCATCCCGGTGTTGCGGTACGCCACGCCCAGCCAGTACTGTGCCTCCAGGTCCCCAGGCAGCGATTCCAGGATTTTCTTGTTCCACTTCTTGACCTTTCCCCAATCTCCTTTGTGCAGCGCAATTTGACTCAGGCCGCGCAGCGCTTCCACCGAGCCGGACTCCCGTTTCAGGATCTTTTTGTAAACTTTCTCCGCTTTCTTGACCTGGTCGTGGGCGAGCAGGCTGTCCGCCTCCTGTAATTGCACGGCAAAGAGCTGGGGTTTTTCCTGCGCCGCTGCGGGCAGGCTCCACATCATTCCGATGACAAACCCAAAGGCCACAGCCCACCCCATCAGTCCCCCCACCTGGTC
>CAYQOI010000486.1:0-3230 GCA_964419085.1 uncultured Cytophagia bacterium
TTTTTTCGCAATTCGGCGCAGCGGATTTGCGAAAAAACCGGAAACTCTTCTCGCGTGATGTCTGGTGGAATGACATCACAAAAAGTTCAAAGATCAGGACCTAATCTGTAAATAATTCAGCCTACGACAGCACTTTCCTCAACGCGTACTCATCCCGGTTCTTGTTGCTCTCCGTAATCATCTCTCCCAGCAGACCGATGGAGACGAACTGAATGCCCACGATGACCAGAAGGATGCCAAGAAAAAGCAGCGGCCGGTTGGAGAGGTAGCGCTGCAGAAAGAGTCGTTCATACGCCAGGTACGCGCTGATGCCAAGGCCGGCCAGAAACGCCAGCATGCCCACAGAACCGAACAGATGCAGCGGCCGCCGGGTGTAGCGGGTGATGAACAGCACGGTGAGCAAATCGAAGAAGCCTGCGGCAAAACGAGAAACGCCAAATTTTGTCTTGCCGTATTTCCTCGGATGGTGCTGCACCACCACCTCTCCCACCCGGAAACCAGCCCATTGCGCCAGAACCGGGAGAAAACGATGCAGTTGGCCGTACACCTTGATGGTGTCCGTCACCTCCCGGCGGTAGCATTTCAGCCCGCAGTTGATGTCGTGCATCTTCAAGCCGGTGAGCAGACACGTCACCCGGTTGAAGATCCTTGAGGTGACCCGCTTGACCAGACGGTCTCGCCGGTGTTTCTTCCACCCGGAGACCAGGTCGTAGCCTTCCTCCAGCTTCCGGATCAGATTGGGGATCTCTTCCGGGTCGTCCTGAAGGTCGGCATCCAGGGTCACCAGGAGTTCTCCCCTGGCCTCCTTGAAGCCCTGTGCCAGGGCCGCGGATTTGCCGTAGTTGCGCCGAAACTGAAACACCCGCACCCGCGAGTCCTGTTTATGCAATTCAGAAAGGACGGCCATGGAGCCGTCGGTGGAGCCGTCGTCGATGAAGAGAAATTCTGCGGGAGCCTTCAGTTTGTCAAAGACGCGGGAAAGCTGTCGGTACAGCTCCGGAAGCGATTCTTCTTCGTTGTAAAGCGGCACGACCACCGAGATTTTCACTTCCCGGCTGTCGGACTTTTTCGCTGCTCGGGTCTTACTTTGGTAAACGTCTTTCAACGCGTGGATGCTCCAGGTCGCCCCAGTAGACACGTTTGGCTTTCTTGTCAGGTCGCAACACGAAATGCTTCTGGTCGATCTTCCTGTTGACGCGCTGCCGGGTGTAGTACACGGTGATGCGCTCTTTGGCCAGCGGGCGAGTCAGCTTGATGGTTTGCGGCAGAATCACGCCATCGTGTTTCCGGAAGCGGCTGAACTCCTTTCGCAACACAACCTCGCCTGCCGCGTTGCGCGTGACACTTTTCTTGACAATTCCGGTGCGCGGATCGATCCAATAGTCCACGCGCTCATCACCCTGGTTCGTACTCACCACGAGCTGGCCGTCTGCGCGGCGCAGCGTCGCATCGGATGCAAGCTCCAATTGGATGAGTCCTGTGAAAACTTCGAACAATTCGTCGGTGTCGATTTCCACCTGCAAAAAATCGCGCAGGTCCAGGGATTCGGTTTCGCCGTAGTAAAGGGTATTTTCTCGGGGAGCGTACGCGCCGAAGTAGTTCTGGTCGATAAACAGCGCCCCGATGTCGATGCCCAACATGGCCTCGGTTTTAACAAACACCGAATCGGGAAGTTTGATGTACACATGAGAAAAGCCGTTGTACCCCTGTCCCGGCAACTCGATGATCACGCGTGCGCGACCTTCGAATGTCTTCAAACGATGGAAGTTTTGCGCGACTTCCACCTGCAGGGCTTCGGGCGTGAGCGTCGTCAGGTCCGGGAGTCGACTCCTGGCGGGCCCGGCGCAACGAAAAGACACAAGAGCAAGAGCGAGAACGGCGGTGCAGAGGAGTGGTGAGGGGCCTCGACGCGGCCCTGGGCAAGCGCGCGAAAGCAATTACTTTTCTTCTAGTTTGGATATCAGGCTCGGTCTGTCCGGCTCCAGCTCTTTGGCCTTTTTCCAGTAGGTCAGCGCCTGCTCATGTTCACCGAGCTTTTCGTAAACATCGCCGAGATGCTCCAGGACCTCCGCGGAATCATCCCGCAACGCGACCGACCGTTTGATCGCGTCCAGCGCTTTGTCATACTCCCCGAGGTTGTAGTAAATCCACCCGAGCGTATCGAGAAACGCCCCGTTTTCGGGTTCGGCCTCCAGCGCTTTCTGCACCATCTTGAGCGCTTCCTGGAGCCGCTCTCCGCGTTCGGCCAAACTGTAGCTGTAGTTGTTCAGAATAGTGGGATTCTCCGGGTCGAGTTCCAGGGCCTTCTGGTACGTCTCCTCACTCTTTTCATGTTCATCCAGCTCATCATAAGCCGCGGCCAGAATTCCCAGCGTAACCGCGTTGTTGGGCGAGGCTTGCAGCGAACGGTTCAGATACTCGATGGCTTCGGAGAATTGCCGTTTCCGGAAAAGCAGATTGCCCAGATAGAAGTTGGTCCCCGGATGTGCGGGCGCGAGTTTTTGTGCCTTGCGGTAATTCTGTTCCGCGGTCTCCAGGTCGCCCTTCTGGTCGAAAGCCAGTCCCAATCGAAAGAAAATATCGGGAAAATGATTGTTCAGTTCCGCGGCCTTTTGCAGTTGCGGGATCGCCTCATCAAACTTCTGCGCCGCGAAATACGCCAATCCCAGCTTGTAGTACGCGCTCCAGGCGTCGGGGTGCGCCCGCGTGGTCTTGGCGTAGATGTCAAGCGCTTTGCTCGTGTCGCCCTTGGTAAAATAAAGGTCGCCCAGTCGAATATTCGCCGCCAGGTCCAGAGAATCGTTGCGGGTGACCTCCTCGAACAGTTGTATCGCACCGTTCACGTCCTTGACCGCCACCAACGTATTGGCGAGCTCGTCCCGGACACCCATGAAGCCCTCGTTTTCCTGCAAGGTCTTGCGGTACCACTGGATGGCGCCCGTGGTGTCTTTCTTCGCAATATAGATGGCACCCACAGCCAGGTAACCGCGCTCGTCTTGCGGATTGTCACGAATGTAGCTTTCGAACACCTGTTCGGCGGCGTCATATTTTTCCTGTTCGATGTACAGCTCACCGAGCTTGAAATAGATGTCAGCGCTGGCCAGGCCCTGGTCGATGAGCGCCTGGTAGTGCACTGCGGCTTTGTCGTACTCCTTGCGCGCCTGGTAGATCCCGGCGAGACTCAGGTGGGCATCCGCATCGGACGGGTCGATACGCACTATCTGGAGGTA
>CAYQOI010000487.1:0-3228 GCA_964419085.1 uncultured Cytophagia bacterium
CGCTGCGCGTAAGTCAGAACGGGAGCAACGCTGTCGCTGGCCACAGACGAGACTTCACTTGTTTCGCTTTCGACTGCAGACGTGTCGGCCGGAGCCTTTTCTCCCGTCCGGGACTCTTGCCCGCCACACCCGGCGGCCAGGCCGAACCAAATCAGAGCCAGAACCGTGAGCACGCTTTTCATTTCTCTTTCTCTCCTGTCAAACTCATCAGATAGGCCGTGATCGCGCGGGCTTCGTGGTCGGACAATCCCGCGTTGGGGTCGATGGTGTCGGGCACATATTTCTGCGGGTTCTTGACCCACCGGTACACCCATCCCGGGGTGAGGCGCTTGCCCGTCAGGTCCAGAAGCGGCCCCACGTATCCCCCTTTGCCGTTGACCAGATGGCACGAACTGCAGCCGTACTTCTCATGGAACAGTTCCTTGCCCTCGGCGACCAGGGCGGGTTGTCCCACATCGATCTTGACGGTATCCACCGCGTCATCTCGCAGCACCATCTCGAAATAGTCGACCACGGTTTGAATCTCGCGGTCCGACATGAAGAGATTGGGCATGCGCTCAGTCAAAATCGGGCGCATGGAATACGGCACCTTGAAGTACTTCTTTAGCCACTCCCGTTGTGCCAGACTCCCTTCCCGGGACAAATCCGTGGCCAATCGGAAGCCCCGTCCGTTGATGACGTGGCAGGAGAAGCACGAGTACTTTTTCACAATCTTGCCGAACTCTCCCTGGGGCTCATACGTGCTCGTCATTTCGGGTTGCACCATATACTTCTGTGCGATGGGTCGCTTCGACATCGCGAGCAGCGCAGTGGTGATGGCCTGCAGCTCATCCTCATCGAACCCGTAAACCGGCATCCTCGAGCTTTCCAGGAAGGCCCGGGGATTCTTCAGCTTGTTGTAGAGATAATCCGGCAAGGTACGGGGAATGTCGGTCTTGCCGAATTCCAGTTGATACAGATGACGGTCGCCCACATCCGTGAGGTCCGGACCCATGTTTTCCGCGGTGGGCACTCCGCTCAGCTCATGACATCCGCCGCAATTGTATTTGTTGAACAGCTTCAAGCCCTTGGCATAAAAATTGGGCTCCGGCGTGTGCGCCACCGTGTCCTCTGGTGCGTCCCAATCGACGAATTCGCTGACCATGTACGCGGTGACTTTTGCCGCTTGCTCCCGGGTAAAGCCGTACTGCGGCATGGGCACATCCGGTTGAAACGCTTTGGGATCCAGCAGGTACGAGTAGAGCCAGGCAGGCTTGGCCTTGCTGGCCACTTTTGCCAGATCAGGGGCAAGAGGACCGCCCTTTCCTTCCACCAGGTGGCAACTGATGCAACGGGCCTGCCGGAAGAGCGCCTTACCTTCGTCCACCCAATCATCCGGCGGGTACTCCTGGGTCAACTCCGCAGGCACAGGCTCTAACCGCTTCCCGTTGGGATAGGTCTTGAAGCTCATCAAGAAATCCGCCAGCAAATTGGCCTCTTCGTCGCTCAGCTTGAAATCCGGCATCCTGGTGTCCGGGCGAAAGGCCTTGGGATTCTTCAGCCAGCGCACCAACCAACTGCGGTTGGTCTTATCCCCGATCCCGTCCAGCCTCGGCGCATATTCCCGCGCGACCCCGTCGATCTTGTGGCAGCCCACGCAGTTGTACTTCTTGATGAGCTCGCGTCCGCGGGTCAAGATGGGAGCGTCAGGAACCTTCTCTTCCTTGTGGCAGCGTCCGCAGGCGGCCTCGATGTTCTCCCGCGGCAGGAGCGGCTCCTCCCAGTACGGCTGTCCGTCGTGGGCCTTCTCCGCGCTGGTGGCCAGGCCCTGACCCTGGTGACAGATGGTACAACCGAACTCGTTGATGTCGTGATAGATGGCCGGGTGTGGCTTAAAGGGCTGCTCCGCGCCCACCAGGTCTGTCTCCTCCACACCGAGATGGCAGGAGGTGCAGCGATCCACACGGTCCAGCTCTTTGTTCCAGATCTGCTTAATGCTGATGGGGATGGGCTTCATCCGCTTGGGCTGTTCCGAAAGGAACGCATTGTATTTCTTCTGATAGCCTCGCCATTCCGCGAAATAATCCTTAGCCGGGGAAATCGCCAGCACCGCGAGAAACACAATGCTCACAACCGCGTAGATTTTGCTCAGATTGTTCATCTCGTCTCCGTCACCCTTGAGGTTCAGAAGGTCCTCTTTAGTAAATGCCCTGCCACGGCCAGGTCCACTCCCATCCGGGACCTCGGAACAAGATGCCGATCATCGTGAGGGTCACCGCGACCAGGACGAACCAGCTCATGATCCATTCGGCCAAAGACAATCTCGCCAGTCGCCCTACGAAGCCCGTCTCCTTTTTTGAAAAATAGGGCAAAACCATGAAGGCATACACCAGCAGGGTGGGAACAATGATGGCCACGGCTTCAAAAAACGACAGCACCACAGAAAAAAGGACGACGAACGCGGTGAGACGGACAAACGTCGCCCGGGCATCCTTTTGCCAGAGCCCATCGCGCTTGATGTTGATATCGAAGTACGGAATGACCACCAGCGCGATGACGACCAGCGTGGGGATGAGGACGCCGGCCACAAGCGGCGGAAAGAGGTGGAGCAATTCCTGCAACCCCAGGAAATACCAGGGCGCCTTCGCGGGGTTCGGTGTGTGCTGTGGATTGGCCAGCTCCTCCAACGGTGCATCCACCAAGAGTGAAGTCACGGCCAACACCACCACCAGTATCTCAAACCCGATGAGCAATCGCCAGAGGAGGTCGGGATAACTCATGACCAGGTCTTCTTCCTCCTCCTTGACCAAAGCGCTGGTCTCTTTCTTGATGAACGCAACCCGCTTGGGAACCTCCTTGGGTTCCACGGTTGCCTCCAATTTGAAATCCTGCTTTGCTGTCATCTGCCCCACCTATTTGGAAAGTGTACCTGTCTGTTCCTGTACCGAGTCTGCCGTCTCGTCCTCGGGGGATTCACTCCGGTTTGCGGAATTCACCAGCGGCGTGATGCCACCATCTTTGCGTACCCGCCAGAAGTGCACTCCCAGCAAAACCGTCATCACCAGCGGCAGAATAAAAACGTGCAGAACATAGAAACGCAGCACCGCGTTTTCGCCGACGATGTTTCCTCCCAGAAGCAAGAACCGGAGCTTTTTCCCCAGCAGCGGTGCGTACCCCAGCATATTCGTGCCCACCGAAATCCCCCACAACGCAAGCTGGTCCCAGGGCAACAGATAGCCGGTGTAGCTC
>CAYQOI010000488.1:0-3221 GCA_964419085.1 uncultured Cytophagia bacterium
AGCAGGAAGAGGTGACCGACCGTGCGGCGCAGCTTTTGCACGAGGTCGGGCTCGGCCACCGGTTGACGCACAGGCCTGGTGAGCTTTCCGGGGGAGAGTTGCAGCGGGTTGCGGTGGCTCGTGCGTTGATGAATAATCCGAAGCTCGTGCTGGCGGACGAACCGTCCGGCAATCTGGATCAGGCGGCGAGCAAGGCGCTGCACGAGCTGCTCTGGCGGCTGAGTCGCAGGGACAACCGGACGTTCGTAATCGTCACGCACAATCGAGAGTTGGCGGAAGAGGCCGATAAAATTATTGAATTGCAGGATGGACGTATCAAGAAAGAACAACTAAATCAGATTGTGTAGCATGCTGTGTCAAATTTGCAAAGAGAAGCCGGCGGTGATCAAGATTTCGCATGTGGTCAACGACAAGAAGGTGGAGATGAGCCTGTGCAAATCGTGCGCCGAGAAGAAAGGGCTTGACAATCCGATGATGACGTTGCCTCAGATTTTCGGTAATGTGATTGCGGAGATCTTTGGAGAAGATTTACTGGAAACCGAAGGTGAGGACAGCGGAGAAAAGTGCCCGGGATGTGGCACAAGCTGGGAAGCTTTTCAGCAAAGTGGGCTGCTCGGGTGCGATATTTGCTACCAAACCTTTCAGGACGATCTGAATATCATTCTGCGACGGATTCATGGGAGCAACAAGCACATTGGAAGTCGTCCCAAGTCGCAGCGGCACAAGGTGGATGCCTCGGAGTTGGCTCGCTTGAACCTGGAACTGAAGGCTGCAATCGAGAACGAGGATTTTGAGCTCGCGGCCGAGCTCAGAGACATGGTACGAGACGCCCAGCGAGAAATGGACAGATTGGGTGACGACGGGATCTTGAGATGAACCGGATCGAAGACAAGTTACGGGAAGTCGCTGCCGGGGGAGCGGCCTCATCTAGCAAGATTCAGGACATGCTGTGGAATTTTGGTCGCTGGTTGAACGACGAAGACGAATACTCAGACGTTATCATTTCGTCCCGGATTCGCCTGGCGCGCAACATCAAGGGATTCCCGTTTCCCCACAAAGCGAGCGACACCGAGCTTGCTAAGATTCTGGAGAAAGCCCGGCACGCCTGTTCTAAGTGTAAGAGCCTGTCCAGCGCGCGTTACCTGGACATCCGCAAATTGTCCGACTGGGATTGCAAGTACTTTGTGGAGAGAAGGCTGGCCAGTCCGCAATTTGTGGAAAGCGAACGACCGAGCTTGCTGGTCGTCGGGCCACAGGAAAATATCAGCGTCATGGTCAATGAAGAAGACCATCTGCGCATCCAGTGCATCGAAGCGGGTCTGGGGGTCAAGGAAGCGTGGCGGAAAGTCCGGACGCTAGACGATGAATTGGAAGACAATCTCAATTTCAGTTTTTCAAACAAATTCGGCTATTTGACCGCGTGTCCAACCAATATCGGAACAGGCATGCGGGTTTCGGCGTTTGTGCATTTACCGGGTCTTTCCATGAAGGAAGAAATCGAGTCTTTCATGCGGAAGCTTCCCTCGTCCGAAGTGGCTGTCCGGGGGTTTTACGGTGAGGGCACCGAATCCATCGGCAGCATTTTTCAGATTTCCAACCAGTTGACTCTTGGGCGAACGGAGGAAAACGTTATCAGCCGTATGTTGCAAACCGCCAAAGAGCTGATCGCGCGGGAGCGGGACGCTCGCGATAAGCTCCTGAAAAGCGACCGGATAAGAATCGAGGATACCGTTTACCGCGCTCTCGGTATTTTGCAGAATGCGCGCATCATCAGCTCCCTTGAGGCGATCAAGCTGTTGTCGACCCTGCGGTTTGGCCGAGAGCTTGGACTGATAGAGGATTTCAGTAGAATCGCCCTCAATCAGCTCATGGTTTTGGTGCAACCGGCGCACCTGCAAAAGATCTACAACCGCGATATGAACGCGGAGGAACGCGATATTTTCAGGGCAGAATTTATTAGACAAAACCTTGAAATTTAAAGAAAAAATGGAAGGGCTTTGTCCAATCGAGCGTTTAACTAATGGAGAAAGCTTTAACCCGTAAGTTAGTGGAGTCATAGAGATGAAAAACAATTTTTCCAGTCGAGTCCAGATGGTCATTCAGTTCTCTCGGGAAGAGGCTCTACGCTTGGGTCACGACTACATCGGCACCGAACACCTATTGTTAGGCTTGATTCGAGAAGGAGAAGGAATCGCAGTTGAGATTCTGCGCAATTTGGGATGCGACCTCGATGAAATAAAGCGTGCGGTGGAGGATTCAGTCAAACCCTCAGGCGAGACGATGACGATCGGCAACATTCCGTTCACCAAAAGGGCGGAAAAGATCTTGAAAATGGCTTATGTGGAGGCCGAAAAGTACAAGTCTGATATCATCGGCACCGAACACCTGCTCCTTGCCCTGGTCAAAGAAAAGGACGGGGTGGCGGCTCAGGTGCTGCTGAGTTTTGACGTGACGTATGACAGCGTGCGCGAAGAGCTCGAAAATATCCTGCGTGGGGCACCTACCAGTCGCGAGGCTACCGCGCCGCAGAAGTCCAAGACACCGGCCCTGGACCACTTCGGTCGCGACCTGACCGATTTGGCCCGCAAGGGCGAATTGGACCCCATTATCGGCCGGGACAATGAAATCCAGCGCGTTGCGCAGATCCTCAGTCGGCGCAAAAAGAACAATCCGGTCCTCATCGGCGAACCCGGTGTGGGCAAGACCGCGATCGCAGAAGGTCTGGCACTCCGTATTGTGGAACGCAAGGTGCCGAGAATTCTGCACAACAAGCGCGTCGTGACGCTGGATTTGGGCGCGATCGTCGCCGGGACCAAATACCGCGGCCAGTTCGAAGAACGGATGAAAGCCATCATGAACGAGCTGCAGCGGGCAAAGGACGTCATCCTGTTCATCGATGAGCTGCACACCATCGTGGGGGCCGGCGGCGCCTCCGGATCTCTGGATGCATCCAACATGTTCAAGCCTGCCCTCTCCCGCGGGGAATTGCAGTGTATCGGGGCGACAACGCTGGACGAGTACCGACAGTATATTGAAAAGGACGGCGCGCTGGAACGCCGCTTCCAAAAAATTATGGTCGATCCGCCCACGCCGGAAGAGACGCTGCTGATTCTTGAAGGCTTGAAGGACCGCTACGAGAAGCACCACAAAGTGAAATTTTCCGATGAAGCCATCAAAGCGACGGTGAAGCTTTCTGAGCGCTACATCACCGACCGCTATCT
>CAYQOI010000489.1:0-3211 GCA_964419085.1 uncultured Cytophagia bacterium
CGCGCCGTTCATCAAGATTGAAGCGACCAAGTTCACCGAAGTGGGCTATGTGGGCCGGGACGTGGAATCCATCATCCGTGATTTGACCGATCTTTCGGTCTCGATGGTGCGAGCCGAGAAGACACAGGAGGTGCAGCAGCACGCCGAGGAGCATGCCAGCGATCGTTTGCTTGAGCTTCTGATCCCCCCGCCCCCGCGCAGCGCAAAGCGGATGGCGCTTGAAGAAGAGAGCGAGGGAGAGGATGGTGCCGAGGAGCGCTACCAGCGCACCCGGGAGAAACTTCGCAAACAGTTGGAGCAGGGAGTTTTGGAAGACCGCATCGTGGAACTGGATGTCCAGTCGGAGCAAGTGCCGCTGATGCAGATCATCTCTCCCATGGGCGTGGAAGAGATGGGGGTCAATCTGAACGACCTTTTTGGCGGCATGATGCCGAAGAAGACCAAACGCCGGAAGATGAAGGTGCGCGAAGCGCGCAAGTACCTGGTACAGGAGGAAGCGCAGAAGCTCATCGACATGGAACAGGTGGTGCAGGAGGCCATCGAGCGGGTGCAAAACTCCGGCATCGTATTTCTCGACGAGATCGACAAAATCGCGGGGGAAGACAGCAAGCACGGCCCGGATGTTTCCCGCCAGGGTGTCCAACGTGATCTGCTGCCCGTGGTGGAGGGCACGAGTGTGTTTACAAAATACGGCATGGTCAAGACCGACCACATTTTGTTCATCGCATCCGGCGCGTTTCATGTCTCCAAACCGTCCGATCTGATCCCTGAGCTTCAGGGGCGGTTCCCCATCCGGGTGGAACTCAACAGCCTGACCGCAGACGATTTCGTTCGCATTCTCACCGAACCCGAGAACGCGCTGATCAAGCAGTACACCGCGCTGCTGGCCACCGAGGGTGTTGAGCTGAACTTTACCGAGGACGCGATCCGGGAGATCGCCAACATCGCGAGCCTGGTGAACGAACGCACGGAAAATATCGGGGCCCGAAGGCTGCACACGGTCATGACCGCGTTGCTGGAAAATTTCCTTTTCGAGGTTCCCGACACCAAAGTCAAGAAGGTAGAAATCACCAAAGAAATCGTACAGCAAAGGCTTTCAGACATCGTCGAGGACGAGGATTTGAGCCGGTACATCCTGTAACCAACTTTGAGGGAGAGCGAATTGAGCCGACATTTCATTTCCATCGCCGACTGGTCAAAAGAGGAGATTCTCGCAACCTTCGATCTTGCGAAGGAACTGAAACAGAAACAGAAGAACGGTGAAGAGCACCGGCTGCTGGCCGGAAAGGCTCTCGCCATGATCTTTCAGAAACCTTCAGCCCGGACACGTGTCTCCTTCGAGGTGGGCATGTTCCAGCTCGGTGGACACGCGCTGTATCTGGGACCCAACGACATTCAGGTGGGCAAGCGCGAATCCATCGCAGATGTCGCGCGCACCCTCTCCCGGTTTGTGGATATCATCATGGCGCGGCTCTTCGGACATGAGGATATTATCGAACTGGCGGAAAATGCCGGCGTGCCGGTGATCAACGGCCTGACCGACCTGCTGCATCCATGTCAGATTATGGCCGACGTTCTGACTATCTGGGAGCACCGGGGCAATTTGGATGAGCTGAAGGTCGCGTATATCGGCGACGGGAACAACGTGGCCAACTCCTGGATCAACATGGCGGCAAAGCTTCCGATGACGCTGTCTCTGGGCGTGCCTGAAGGGTACGAGCCGGACGCGGAAATCTTGCAGTACGCCAGAGACGCGGGAGTGAGCGACATACAGATCCATCACGATCCGGTAGAGGCGGTGAAAGACGCGGATGTCGTTTACACCGATGTCTGGGCCAGCATGGGACAGGAGGCGGAGGCGGAGAAGAGAAAGGCCGTGTTTCGACCGTTCCAGGTGGACAGCCGGCTCCTGGCCCACGCAAAAGGCGATTGTCTGGTGATGCACTGCCTGCCCGCGCATCGCGGGGAGGAAATCACCTCGGAAGTGATCGACGGGCCGCACTCCATCGTTTTCGATGAGGCGGAAAATCGCCTCCATGTGCAAAAGGCCATCATGGTCAAACTGTTGCGATGAAAGTACGAGAAGTCGCCTTCACACAACTCCGGCAGGCCAATCCGGTCACCATCGCTTGCTACGAAGAAAGCTCTGCCGAGCGGTGGGACGAGTTTGTCACGACCTCCAACAACGGGACGCTGTTCCATCTCCGCCGGTTTCTTCGCTACCACCCGCCCGAGCGTTTTGAAGATCTTTCCTTGATTTTCGAAAAAGAGCGAAAATGGTTGAGTGTGATGCCGGCCGCAGTGCGGCAGGAGCAGGATGGCCGGGTTTTGATCTCGCACCCGGGCGCGTCGTTCGCAGGCCCCGTATTCAAGTCATCGACTTCCATCAAAGACACCTTTTTTGTGGTGCAGGCCCTGGTGGAGTTTGCAAAAGCGCAAGGGTTCTCAAGAATCGTTCTGACCCTCCCGCCTCTGGTGTATCTCGCACGGCCCAGCAACTATCTGGAGTTCGCGCTGCGGGAATATGGCTTTACCTATCTGAAGCGGGAGGTCTCCAGCGTCATTCCGCTGGATTTTGCAGAAGAGGATACCCTGTTCATTTTCAGCCCCGAATCCCGCCGTGCCGCGCGCAAGGCCATGAAAAGCGGCGTCAAGGTGCGCGAATCCGAAGACTTCGAGAGCTTTTATTCTATTCTAAAACGCAATCTTACACTACGTCACAACGTTCAACCCACCCACACGCTTGAAGAGCTGCTTCGGCTCAAGAGCATGTTGGGCGACAAAATACGCCTGTTCGGCGCCTTTCTCGATTCCCGCATGATCGCCGGCGTCGTCATGTTCACATGCAACTCTCGCGTCGCGTTAGCCTTTTATATCAGTCATCTGGAAGCGTACCAGCAGTACCGTTCCGTCAACTTGCTGTTTTATGAGGTCGTGCGCTGGGCCATCCGCCAGCGATTTCGCTTTCTCGATTTCGGCATCTTCACCGTGCAGATGAAGCCCAACTGGGGGCTGGCTCGCTTCAAAGAAAGCTTTGGCGCGCAAGGCGTTTTTCGTGACACGCTCGTAAAAATCGTTTGACAATTTCCCCAGGGTATCTTACTTTTTCTCAACTTTCTTTCTTTGGTCTGAAGTATCCACTATTGAAGACTGAGATTTGAACTTTTTGTAATGTCATTCCGGTTTCAAACGGCTGGTCCAGCAGATGCCG
>CAYQOI010000490.1:0-3206 GCA_964419085.1 uncultured Cytophagia bacterium
CCAAAAAACCCGCCGCGCTCACGCTGAAGATGATCAAGAGCACCGACACCAGGATAAATTTGACTTTAAGACTCATGGCCATTCACTCTTCGTGTGAATCCGGCCGGATCCCCAGCCGCTCCAGCTTCTTCTGCAACCCCAGGCGGCTGATGCCAAGTCGCCGCGCCACCTCGCTTTTGTTCCAGTGATATTTTTCCAGGGCGGCCTCGATGAGATGCCGTTCCACGTTGTCCAGTGCTCCGCGCAAAGAGTCGGCACTCAGCGCGTTGGGTAGCTCGATGTTTGGCTGCGCAGACGCGATCTTCGGCGACAGGTCATCCGGCTCGATCAACGCCCCATCCCCTGCCAGAGTGATGGCACGCTCCACTTCGTTCTCCAGTTCCCGGACATTCCCCGGCCAATCGTATTCCGCCAGCAAGCGCAGCGCTCTTGGCGAAAATCCCCGAATCTTGGTCCCGATTTTTTTCTCGGCCTTTTTCATGAAATGGGTCACCAACAGCGGAATATCGTCACGGCGGTTGCGCAGGGGAGGCAGGTACAGCTCCAGCACACCGAGCCGGAAATACAAGTCCTCGCGAAAATTTCCGTCCTTCATTTCTTGTTCGAGATTCTTATTCGTAGCCGCGATCACCCGCACATCCACAGAGATTTCCTTGCTCCCGCCGACGCGACGGAATGTCCGTTCCTGCAAAACCCGGAGGATCTTGGCCTGTGAACTCAGCGGCATGTCGCCGATTTCATCGATAAACAGCGTCCCGCCATCGGCCTGTTCGAAAACGCCGATATGCTTCTTCACCCCGGTGGCCACGCCGGCTTCGATGCCGAACAGTTCCGACTCCACCAGATTCTCGGGAATGGCAGTGCTGTTGACCGCAACAAAGGCCTGCTCCCGGCGAGGGCTCAAGTAGTGAATCGTCTTGGCCACCAATTCCTTCCCCGTTCCGGTCTCCCCGTAGATGAGGACGTTGGTGGGACTTTTGGCGACGTTTTTGATCTGCTGCAGGAGCTTGCGGATGCTCTCGCTCTGCCCGATGATGCGTCCGCCTTCGTACTCCTTGGCCACCTCCTCACGCAACGCGATGTTTTCCAACTGCAACCGTTCCTGCGCCTCCCGCAGCTCCTCGTAGAGGCGGAGATTTTCCAGAGCCGTAGTGGCGTGGCTCACGGCCGCCTCCAGGAGTTCGTGGTCGGCTTCTGAGTACGGTTCGCCGGACAGTTTGTTGCCCAGGAACAGCCCGCCGAGAACCGCGTCGCGACCGAGAAACTCCACCCAGACGCAGTGTTCCCGGGAAAGCTCGCGTTTGAGTTGTTTGCGCACGCATTCCTGCAAAGCCGCTTTTTTGAGCGCAGCCGGCCGGGCATCGAAGTTCGCCTGGGCCAACTCGCGCTCCAGCGCCTGCTGTGCCTCCGCCTCCACACCCCGCATTGAGACGATCTGCCAATCCAGATGATTGTTGCGGATCAGCGCGAAGCCAAACTCCACGCCAAACGTACCCATCAAGATGGAGAGCAGCTCCCGGTGAATCTCCCCGCTATTTCGACAGTGGCTCAACGCGTGCGCAACTTCGTAAAGCGTCTGCAGGTGAAAAACGCGGCGCTCCAACTCCAGCTTGGTCGCGTCCCACTGGGTGAAATCTGCCATGCCTGTCGAATCCATTCTCTTCCCCGCTAAAATGAAAAGGGCCATCACCCTCCGCCGATGGCCCTTGTACGTCATGTTTTCCAGAGCTGAGCGATGTCGTGCTCCGAGTTAACCCACGATATCCTCACCACCATCGACTCGAATAACATTGCCGGTCATCCAGTAGTTGTCTTCGCTGGCGAGCACCGCGATGGCTTTGGCCACGTCTTGCGGCGTGGTCAAACGGCCCATGGGATTGCGCTCCCTGGCGATCTGCACCATCTCCTCGTTGCCGGGGATTTTGCGCAGCGCGGGGGTGTCGGTCACCCCTGCCTGAATCGCGTTCACGGTGATTTTGCGCGGGGCCAACTCCAGGGCAAGTTGTCGGCAGTGCGACTCCAATGCGGCCTTGGCCGCGGAAACCGGCCCGTAGGAATGCCAGACCCGGTGACCACCCGAACTGGTCATGGCGTAGATCCGGCCCCCTTCCCGCATCAGGCCGTGAAACACTAAACCCTGTGTCCAGTAAACCAGACTGTTGGCCATCACTTCCAGCGTCATATCCATCTGCGACTTGGTCAGGGCCTCCTTCGGGTCGTCCGGAACGAAACGCTTGAGCGTGCCGAAAGCCAGGGAGTGCAACAGCACGCGCACCTGCGCACCGGCCTCCAGATGCCCCCGCATCTCACCGAGCGCCTCTTCCCGCTTCTCCGGGTCGGACGCGTTGATGTTGAAAAAAACCGCTTTCCTGTCCCGGCCCCGAATCTCATCCATGATCTTTTCCGCGTTGGGCAGCGTCGCTTTGCGGTCCAGATGAACGCCGAAAATGTTGAATCCGCGGCCCGCTAACTCCACAGCCGTGGCGCCCCCGAAACCGCTGGATGCGCCCAAAATCAAAGCCCAGTCGTGGTTACTCGACAACGGTCCCTCCTCCGTTTAACCTGATTTTAGAAGATGTTAACAAACGTGGCTACATAATAGCGAGGATTTGAGAAAATGTCAAGCAGATTTTGCCCGGCAGGCAGGGAACAACCCCACGTCTTGTTTTCTTGCCCACAAACGGAACTCCCGTGAGAAACTGCCGTACAACGAGAAAAAGTTGCGACAGGAAAAGGGCGCGAACCTCGCCATCTGCGCACTCAAGACCAGTCCCCCACTTCTCGCTTTCAACAGCCTTCCACTTCGACTTGCAAAGTTTGCCTCCCGGGTTTCTGGCCCTGCGAACAAGCGCTTTATATGAGTTTCAGATTCTGTATCTCAGCACATAGTTATTTCCTGCCGCGCGCGGCGCAGCCACAAATGAATGGAACACGAATTTTGCGGATCGAACGGATTTACGCGGTTTTGCTTCCTGTGGAAATCAAACGGTTTGTGATCTCTTGGGTTCGGAGTCACTGCCTCAAACAGATTTAGTTAGCCGGCTAATCCGTTCGGATGGGTTAAATCCGCGCAATCCGCGTTCCACCTCTTTCTGCACTTTTGTGCAAGAAATGAGATGTACAAACACGGCAACGCTTTTATCCAGTCTTATGAGTGTCCGGTTGCGTTTTGAAAATGAGCGTTTGCTTATGGCACGGGGCTGTCC
>CAYQOI010000491.1:0-3200 GCA_964419085.1 uncultured Cytophagia bacterium
CTCGGATATCCTCGGCGAGGACGCCTTCGGACCAGGTTAATGGGAGCTTTTTGGACAACTGCCTAGAGGGTGTTACGGCTCACGTCCAAAACCAAGTCACGGTTGAAATTCCAGGGTAATCGACCCTGGTTTTTAAACACTTGCGGACACTGTTTTGCTCTCTTAACCGGACACTAATGATCTTAATTAAAGTATTGCAGCGAGGGGGCATTTGCATTTCTAATTAGGAACTCTTTGGGCTGGACGCACCGACGCTGTTCATTTAGCCTGAATGATTCACAATTTGCTTGTCATTCAGGAGGAATCTTTTTAGCAGACGGGAATTTAAGCAGCAGACAAGACTCCTCCGGAGTGGCACACGAGCTCGCAGTAGTCGACCTCAAATATCTGATTTGTGAATTATCCGGGTTAGTCTGAATGATTCACAAATTAAGAGACTGATATTTGAACTCTTTGTGACGTCATTCCGGTTCAAGCGGGCCGCTTGAATACCGGAATCTCCTTCCAGCATCCATTACGTGGAAAGAGATTCCGGTATTTTTCGCAATTCTGCTGCGCCGAATTGCGAAAAACCGGAATGACAGGACAACTGATTGTTTTTAGTTAGATTAGGTAAAACATGTCTTCCTGGAATTCCATGAATAATCCGGGTCACGAAAAAGGATTGTTCCTGAAGGACAGAATGGCTCCAAAGGAGAGACACACCGATGCCTCAACAAACCGATTCCATTTTGGAAAGCGATCTCGTTCTCGTCTACATCGAGAACCAGCCCGCGTTCTATGGGCGTGTGGAACAGATCACCGCTGACGTCAAGCCCAGGTGGTGGCGAGTCAAATTCTTGTTCCTGACTTTCCCGCCGCAGTTGACCACCTGGATCATCGACGACGACCAGATCCGGGGCGCGGATTTCACCATGGGAGGGACGCCCATCCGCATCGAAAAGGTACGCGTGCCGCAGGAGGTCCCTGAACAGCCTGGCGAAAAAGAGGACGAGGAAGAAGGCGGGAAAAAGCAGGCCCGCGTCCTGTCGATGTTTGACAAACGCCAGAAGCCCTGAGCCTCTGGCGGCCTCCGGTTTTGTCACGTCGCATTTGCTTCGCTTCACCTCTGGCCCACACTTCCCGGCGGCCGTTGTTGCAGAAATTTTGCCAAATTTACTGCAAACGTTCTTGACTTTGTAGGATCGTATCTGTATATTTGCGCTTTAATTTTTTGGCTTTGAGGGAGAGTTTCGGACGTAGATGGCTCAAATCTTTCATCCGAGTACCAATACATTTTCTAAAGTCACCATTTTCGGTGCCGTTTTTTTTCTCTTCGGTTTTCTGTGGCTGTTTTTGACGGTAGAGCGTTCCTCGTACGTCACGCAGGCCGGGGTGGTTCGAGAACAACCGGTCCCGTTTAGCCACCGCCACCATGTGAGCCAACTGGGGCTCGACTGTCGCTACTGCCACACTAGTGTCGAGGAAAGCAGCTTTGCCGGTATCCCGCCCACGAAAACGTGTATGACCTGCCACTCGCAGATTCACGCCACCGCGAAGATGCTGGAGCCGGTGCGGGAGAGTTGGCGCACCGGGAAACCGCTGCAGTGGACCCGGGTCCACGACCTGCCCGATTTTGTTTACTTCAACCACAGCATTCATGTGAACAAGGGCGTCGCGTGTGAAACCTGCCACGGCCCCATCGGGAAGATGACGCTGGTGTGGAAGGAGAACTCCTTGAACATGGAGTGGTGTCTCGGCTGCCATCGTCACCCGGAGAAGTATGTGCGCCCCCGAGAGTTTGTGTTCACCACCGGTTGGAAACCGGAGGTCGACCAGACGCGGCTGGGGGAAAAACTCGTCGCCGACTACAAAATTCAAAAATTGACCAACTGTTCCATTTGCCATAGATGAAAAAGAACCAGCCTGTAAGCCTTGAGCAGATCGGACGTCAACTCAAGGACAAGCGGGGGAAGCGGTATTGGCGCACGCTGGAAGAGTTAGCCGAAAGCGAAGCCTTTCGAGAACTCGTCGAGAACGAATTTCCGGAAAGCCCGTTCGATTGGAAGAACGCGTTTAGCCGGCGGAAATTTCTGCAGTTGATGGGCGCATCCATGGCCTTTGCCGGCCTCACCGCGTGCACGCGCCAGCCGCTGGAAAGAATCATCCCGTACGTCAAGCCGCCCGAAGAGATCATACCCGGCAAGCCGCTCTATTTCGCCACCGCAAACACCATGCGTGGATATGCGGTGGGGGTGCTGGTGGAGAGCCACATGGGCCGGCCCACCAAGATCGAAGGGAATCCGGACCACCCGGCCAGTCTCGGTGCCTCCGACATCTTCGCGCAGGCCTCTATTCTCGATTTGTACGATCCCGACCGCTCTCGGGTGGTGAAGTACCTTGGCCGGATCGGCGCGTGGGAAGATTTCCTGAGCGCCATGCGTACGGAACTCGAAGCCCAGAAACTGAACGACGGCGCTGGAGTGCGCATTCTCACCGAGACGGTTACCTCGCCGACGCTGCACAGGCAGCTCCAGGCGTTTCTCTCGGCTTTCCCCCTGGCAAAGTGGCACCAGTACGAGCCCGCGCATACCGACAACACCAAAGCCGGCGCGCAACTGGCTTTCGGGCAGGTCGTGGACACCCGGTACGATTTCGAGAATGCAGACGTGATTCTGAGTCTGGATGCCGACTTCCTCGTGAACCACCCGGCCAGTCTGCCTTACGCGCGCCAGTTTTCAGCCCGCCGGCGCCCGGAGGCCGCAGGCCACATGAACCGGCTGTACGTGGCCGAGAGTACCCCGACCCTGACCGGTTCCATGGCCGACCACCGCTGGCCGCTGCGGGCAAGCGAGTTGCCCGCGCTGGCATTCAAGGTCGCGGATGCCCTCGGCGCGGTCGCGGCGCAGAACCTCAGCCTGGAAGCGCCTTTGGATGCGCTGGATTTCGATGACAACCGGGTTCGCGCTATTGCCGAGGATTTGCAGCGGCACGCCGGCCGCTGTCTGGTGGTGGCAGGCGAAGCACAGCCCCCGGAGGTCCACCTTCTCGCCCACGCAATGAATTTCGCGCTGGGCAATGTGGGCAAGACCGTGTTCTACACCGACCCGGTGGAGGCCAACCCGGTGCTGCACGGCAACTCGTTGCGGGAGTTGGTGGAGGAGATGCAGGCGGGCTCGGTGGACTTGTTGGTCATGCTGGGCGGTAATCCGCTGTTCAAT
>CAYQOI010000492.1:0-3199 GCA_964419085.1 uncultured Cytophagia bacterium
ACACCCGGCGCGCCAGACGGCGAAATCGACCGGGATGTGAATATCATCGACCGGGTACACGGCGAGATCCATTTTCCCGACCTCCAGCCGTTTGACCCGGTAGGCTACTTCGTCGAAGGCGATTCGGTGAACCGCGTGCCGGGCGACAAGCGGGCGCCGGAAATCTACACGGCCTTCATCCAGGCTGAGATCACCGCTGCCAGCAAATTCTACCTGGACATCAAGACCACCAGCCGCAGTACAGAATACGATCTTGGGTTCAACGTCATCGAGGGCTCTGAGATCGTCACGCTGGACGGCCAACCCCTGACGCGCGGAGTGGATTACACCATCGACTATTTTTCCGGCCGGCTGGTGATCTTGAATGAGCGGGCCACCAATCCCGCTGCGCGGCTGGACGTGACCTACGAACGCAATCAGCTCTTTCAACTGGAAAAAAAGACGATTTTGGGATTACGGGCCGAGTACAATCTCGGCAAAGATTCGTTTTTGGGCAGCACGCTTTTGTACCAGAATCAAAACACCCTGGACCGCAAGGTCAGGGTCGGTCGCGGTCCCATGCGCAATCTGGTGTGGGATATCAACACCCGGCTGAAATTTCAACCCAATTTCATCGGCGACGCGCTGGATTTTTTGCCTCTTATTCGTGCCAAAGGGGAAACGTCGCTGAACTTCGAAGGGGAGGTGGCACAGATTCTTCCCACGCCCAACACATTAAACAACGCCAAGACGGGTGACAAGAGCGGCGTGGCGTACATCGACGACTTCGAGGGATCAAAAAAGACCGTGAATCTCGGCATTCTGCGGCGCAACTGGACGCGTGCCTCGCAGCCCGCGGATGGCATCCACACCGTGAAGAACATGGGCAATTACATCTGGTACAACCCTGTGGGCCAGGTGCCCATCAAAGAGATCTATCCGGAGCGAGAGGTCAATCCCAACGTGCCGCAGAGTACGCATGTGCTGACGTTTCAACTTTTCCCTGATTCTTCCAAAACGCAGGTCAACCGCTGGGGTGGTCTCATGCGGGCGCTCTCCCCGGGTTTCTTCGACCAATCGGAGACCCGTTTCATCGAAGTGATGGTGCAAGGAGATCGCGGCCGGCTGCACATCGACCTCGGCTCCATTTCCGAAGACGTGATTCCCAACAATCGCCTGGACACCGAAGACCGGGTGATTCGCAACGATCTGCTCGATCCAGGCGAGGATATCGGTATCGACGGCGTCGCCAAGCCCGACCCGCCGACGCTGGATTTTCCGCGCGACCGGTTCGTGGGGCAGACCATCGACCAGGTGCCCTACGACTTCTGGGACATCGACGGCGATCAGGTCAAAGACGCGGATGAGCCGTGGAGCTTCGACGACTGGTTTTACATCGAGCTGACCAACCAGTACATCACCGAAGGCACAGGGTCCATCAACGGCTATGAGAACAGCGCCAACGACGAGGGTGGGAGAATTCCGGACACCGAAGACATCAACCGCAACAGCATCATGGATCCCACCAACTCCTATTTTTCCTACGCGTTTTCGCTGGACAAAAACAGCAAGGATGTGGACCTGATCGTCGGCGGCAACCCGGACGCCGGATGGAATCTCTACCGCATCCCGTTCACCCGGCAAAGCGCGGACACCATCGTCGGTTCGCCCTCGGTTACGCAGATCGAATACGTCCGCATTTGGCTGGATGATGTGGATGATATTGATGAAACCGTCACCATCAGCATTGCCGAGATCAATTTGGTGGGGAATGAGTGGAAAGAGTTGGGGATCACACCAAATGAATATCAGCTCAATTCCGGCCTGGATACCCAGCAAAAGGAGAAATTCGAGGTCTCCGTGATCAACACCCACGAGAATCCCGCTTACGCCGCATCCCTGGCCGAGATCGGGGTTCAGGGCGAAGAGGATCGCATCACCGGGGTGCGAGCCCGGGAACAGTCCCTTGTCCTCAAATCCACAGAACTCGACACCGGCTTCGCGGGAGTGGCGTTCAAAAGCTTCTTCCAGGGCGAGGACTATATTCGCTACAACCGCATCAAGATGTTTGTCTACGGCGTGGATTCCACGCTGTCGGGAGATTTTATTCCCGGCGATGAAATGAGCGAAAGCAAGGTGGAATACTTTGTTCGCTTCGGCGCGGATATCAACAACTATTACGAATATCGCTCTCGGGTTTATGCGGGATGGGACAAACGCAATCACATGGATGTGCCGTTGCAGGATTTTACCCGCATCGACCGGACCGACAGCAGCAGCTTCGATTTTCGCACGCAGACGTTCGTCAAGTACTTGAACGAGGACAGTACCAAATCGATCCGGGTAAGGGGAAGTCCCTCTTTGACCAATGTGCGGACGCTCATGCTGGGCATCCGCAACGTGAATCACGAAAATGGAGAACCGTTCACCGGCGAGGTCTGGTTCAACGAGCTCAGACTGTCGGACGTCCAAAAGGACAAGGGCATGGCTTTTCGCGCGCGCGGGAACATGCGCATCGCGGATTTCGCTTCGGTGAACGCCGAGGTGGAACGGGTGGATGCCGACTTCCACAACGTGTCCAAGCGCTTCGGGGACGGGGACAACCGGGTAAGCAGCAGCGTGAGTGCGAGCATCAATCTGGATAAAATGCTGCCCCAGTCCCTGGGCATTTCCATGCCGCTGAACCTCACCTACCGGAATTCCAGCTCCACGCCCAAATACTTTCCGGGGCAGGACCGCCTGGTGACCGGCGACCTTTCCAGCGAGGTGCTCGACGCCATTCGGAAGGAGAGCAACCAAACCGGTTTCAACGTTTCGTTCCGCCGCCAGGCCAAGTCCAAAAACTTTTTCATCAAAAACACCGTGGACAAGATGAGCTTCAGTCTCGGTAGATCGATGCGCAAGGCGTCGAGCCCCACGCTGAAGTTTTCCAACAACCGCACCTGGAGCGGCAATTTCGATTACCGCATCGATTTCGGCAGGAACAACTACGTCAAGTTCCTCTCCTGGCTCCCTGGGCTCCCGCTGTTGAAGAAAATCAAGGACACCAAGCTCTACTACACACCGCAGAATGTTTCGTTCAAACTCAACGGCACGAAAAACGATCAGCTGTCGCAAAACCGGATCACCAACACCGCACAGCAGGCGCCTATCAACAAGACCGAAGCGTTCACCTTCGACCGCAGCGTGCGGACCAACATGAAGCTGTTCGAAAGCCTGA
>CAYQOI010000493.1:0-3193 GCA_964419085.1 uncultured Cytophagia bacterium
GATCGGCTTCTCAAAAGTGTAATTAGCTTGTGGATTTTAACTTCATCTCGCATTTCGGAACCCACAGCAGGAGATCAAATATGAGAAAAACCGCTACCGCACTGGTCTTCATCCTCATCTCGCTGCTCTCTGCAGCCACGTCATCCCACGCCCAGACCGCAGAGGAGCACAACCAGAAGGCGATGGACCTTATCTCACAGGGCAAAATCAAGGAGGCGGTGGAAGAATTTAAGGCAGCCATCAAAGCGGATTCCACCTACGCCAAGGCCTACGTCAACCTGGGATTCATCTACTACCGCAGCAATCGCTTCAAGGAAGCCATCGCACTGTACCAAAAAGCGCTGAAGTTCGATCCCGACAGTCCCATGGCCCACAACAACCTGGGAGCGGCCCTGCTGGCCGTGGGCGAATACAACGAAGCCATCGGCGAATACAACCGGGCCGTGCAGCTCAAACCCGACTACCCGGAGGCACACAACAATCTCGCCTACGCGCTAAACGCCCTGGGCCTCTACGACCTGGCACTTAAAGAAGCACAAAAGGCGCTGGAGCTGCGCCCCGATTATGACATGGCCTACAACAACATCGGCATGGCTTACAACGGCAAAGGCGAATATGACCAAGCAGTGGCCCAGTTTAAGAAGGCTCTGGAAGTCAATCCCAAGTTGGTTCCGGCGTTGAACAATTTAGGCATCACCTACCGGCTCACGGGCAAGCTGGACGAAAGCGTAAAAGTCCACCTGAAGGCGGCGGAACTGGACAGCCTGAACACGGATACTTACAACAATCTGGGCCTGGCGTACACCGCCCAGGGCGAACCGCAAAAGGCCATCGAAGCTTTCGAGAAGGTGTTGAAGATCATCCCCAGCAATCCCGTGGCGCACAACAACCTCGCTTACGTCTACTATGATCTGCTCGACTACGCCATGGCTATGCAGCACGCCAAGGCCGCGGAGCGATTCGGCCTGAAAGTAAGCCCCGAATTCATGGCCGACCTCGAAAAGTCGCTGGACCCGCAGTACATGCGCGTGCGACACATCCTGGTCAAAACACAAGAAGAGGCGCAGGCGATTGTGGATGAGTTGGCTCACGGCGGAAACTTCGCGAAGCTGGCCGCGGAGAAGTCCATTGACCAGCGCACCGCGGTTAAAGGCGGGGATTTCGGTTACTTCAAGAAGGGCGACCTTCAGCCCGAGTTTGAAAACGTCATCGTCAAGCTGAAGAAGGGCGAAATCAGCCCCATCATCAAGTCGGAGCTGGGGTACCACATTTTCCAGCAGTTGAAATGACCGAACATCGGGCCAAAGCCGGGCCGGTCTAACCGGCTTTTTCGCAATCCCCGGACCGGACGTCTCCCTCCGACTCCAACTCGCGGCGCAAGGATTCATAGACGTCCGCTTCGTGCTGCTTGCCGCGCTTCCGGAAGCCGTTCTCCAGGATGCGGCACTTTTCCACGATCTTTTGTCTCACCAGGCGTTCCTGACCCGCGGTCAGGCTCTGCTCGCGCAGCAGTTTGCACAAAGCCTGCACCCGAAAGCGATCGAGCCCCCACGCGGCCGAAAGCTGGTCCTCGTGTCCACCCCGCTTGACGATCAGTTTTTCCGGGATGAAATGAAACGGAAATCGCAACGCGCCCCGGAGCCACAGGTCGTAATCCTCGCACGCGGGCAGCGTTTCGTCGAAGAGGCCCACGACATCAAAGAATCGGCGGCGCATCAAAACCGAGGAGGGACTGACGATACAGAGCGGCACGCAGTGTCGGAAAATCCAGCCCGAGTACTTACGATGCTTCTTGCGTGGATTGACCCTCACCCCACGCCGGATCCAGACCTCGTCGGTGTAGCACACCACCGCGTCGGGTTGCGCGTTCATGAAATCTATCTGGATGCGCAACTTGTGGGGCAACCAGAGATCATCGGAGTCCAGAAACGCGATGAACTCGCCCCGCGCCGCGCGGAGGCCGGCGTTCCGCGCGGCACTGGGACCGCGGTTTTCCTGGTAAACGTACCGCACCGGTGCCTCAAGCCCTGAAATGAACTCCCGCGTCCCGTCGGAGGAGCCATCGTCCACCACGATGAGCTCGAAATCACCATGGCTTTGGCGCAAAACCGACTCCACCGCTTCTTGCAGAAGAGGCAGCCGGTTAAAGGTCGGAATGATCACGCTTGTTTCGGCCATCAGCCCCAATTAAGCGATTTCTGTCGTTGGAATCAAGCCACCGTTTCGCTGTTCGTAGCCAAGCCCACCCATCTATGAGAAAACGATCCCTGAAACAAAAGCCCGTGGGAGCAGTAAATAAAGTAGCCACCACGCGTGCTTTTTCTGGCGATTGCTCTTCAACCCGGGGCATCGAGAGCCACAGCACAGCGGGATCTTGAGAGTCAGACGTAAGAAAGCTCCACAAGTCGGGAGGGCGAAACGATGGAACTTGCGGTAATCCTACTGTTGCTCGCTGTCTTTTTGATTTTCTTCAAACTTTTCGCCGTGCTGCTCAAGGCGGGATTCTATGTCCTGAGCATTCCGTTTCAACTCGTGGGCGCGCTGCTTGCGATGGTGTTTGTTCTATTGTTGGTGCCGTTTGCGGTCGTCGGCGGCCTCCTCACCGCGATATTTGCACCCGTTCTGGTCCTGGGTCCGCTTTTGCCGTTCCTGCTGGTTCTCCTGGGACTCTATTTGATCGTCAAAAAATAGCCTCCGCCCACTTCGCTGAAACCTCGACTTCCCACCGCACCCGCAAGGCCTTTGCACTTATCGAATCACGGGCACGCACGCCGTGGGACCCACCTCTTGAGTTTTACCAAAGGACAAAAACACGAAAAGAAAAGAAGAGGGACGGGAAAATAAAAAACCGAGCCATTATACTGAACCGGGATTAGGGGAGTTACCGGTCTCAGCATAATGTAGCTCGGTATCTGCATTTCTTACTAACAATTTCTGTGCCACACTTTTGGGACCGTATGCACTGGACCTCCGAATAGACATAAGTAGTTGTTCTATAAACACATACGAGCATGTCAGAAAGTTGTTTACCAGGCCTCGACCGGCCATGACCCTCCCCGGAGATTTAAAAATGAAACGCCCGAGGGTTTCAAAATGAAACCTTCGGGCGTTTTGCTGATATATGTCCTATTTGCGGTCAGGCTGCGCTGGGCTGCAAAACCTCGGTGTCGGTAAACAAGACGTGGTCGTGCAA
>CAYQOI010000494.1:0-3180 GCA_964419085.1 uncultured Cytophagia bacterium
TGCAAAAGGGTCTGGCCGCGCTCGACCTGGTGGACCGCGTTTACCCCTCGGACGCCAACTTCTTGCTGGTGAAAATGCATGACGCCGCCTCGGTCTTTCGTCGCCTCCTGCAGAAAAAGATTGTAGTGCGCAACCGCTCGGATCAGCCGCTCTGTGGGGATTGCCTCCGCATCACCGTGGGCACGCCCGAAGAGAATCGACGGTTGCTGCACGCGTTGAAAGAAATCGATACCTCACCGGAACAAACGGAGTAGCATCAGATGCAAAAAGCCCTGTTTATCCGGCGGACGCCGGACGGCACCATCCTCCTGAAACCACCGGATAAGCAGGTGGACACGCTGGAGAAGCTGAGATTCTACCCGGGCGTCATCGTGAATCTCCATCGCATCGCCACGGAACTCGATTACGAGTTGGTCCTACTGACCACATCGCCAACGGCCGGCTCGTCCACCGGTCAGCGGAAATCGGGGACGGCTGCGGCTCCGGCGCACCAGAAAATGCTCGAGATACTGGAGGGAGAAGGCATCCGGTTTGCGGAAATCGTAACCGGCGGTTCCTTCTCCGGGGAGACCGCTCCCACCCGCGAATCGGGCGCTGAGCGGCTGACGCGCCATCTCCAGGAAAAGTACGACCTGGCCAACTCCTACGTCATCGGCCATCGACCAGCGGACGTTCGGCTGGCCGAAAAACTCGGCGCCCGCGCCATCCTCATCGGGAAAAAAGTGTATCCGGGCGCGGCACTCACAACCAGGGACTGGGCAGAGATTTACCATTTTCTGCGCTTTCCCGAGCGGGTGGCAGAAGTTCGCCGCCAGACGGGAGAGACCGATGTGCAGGTCCGGCTGAATCTGGATGGAACCGGCCAGACAACCATCCACACCGGTTTGGGGTTTTTCGACCACATGCTGCAGCAGGTCGCCCGGCATTCCGGCTGTGACCTCACCATTCAGGTGAACGGCGATCTCCACGTGGACGAACATCACACCATCGAAGACACGGCCCTGGCCCTGGGCGAGGCTTACCGGCGAGCGCTGGGGAACAAGCGCGGTATCGAACGCTACGGCTTCCTGCTGCCCATGGACGACTCGCTGGCCCAGGTCGCGCTGGATTTCTCCGGCCGAAGTTGGCTGGTGTGGGAGGTGGATTTTCGTCGCGAGAAGGTGGGCGATGTGCCCACGGAGATGTTTCGCCATTTCTTTAAGTCCTTCTGCGACGCCGCGGGGTGCAACTTGCACGTTCGCGCCAGCGGTGAAAACGAGCATCACAAGATCGAGGCCGTTTTCAAGAGCTTCGCCCGATCTTTGCGCATGGCAGTTCGACGAGATCGCGGGGCTCAGCAGATCCCCAGCACCAAGGGCGTTCTATGAACGTGGCCATCTTGAAATACCGTGCCGGAAACGTGCATTCGGTCCGACTGGCCTGCCGGCGCCTGGGCGTCATGCCGCGGGTCACCGACGATCCGGACCTTCTGCAACAGGCCGATAAGGTCATCTGTCCCGGCGTCGGGGAAGCCAGCAGCGCGATGGCCGACCTGCGCCAGCGGGGTCTGGACAAGGTGCTGCGGAACTTGAGGCAGCCGGTGCTGGGCATCTGTCTGGGGCTCCAACTCATGTGCCGACATTCCGAGGAAAACGACACTCGTTGCCTGGGTATCTTCGACGTGGGCGTCCGGCGCTTCCCGCCGGAAGGCAAGGTGCCGCACGTTGGATGGAACAGCCTGGAGGAACTGCAAGGTCCGCTCTTCCGGGACGTGAGACCCGGCAGCTTTGTTTACTTTGTCCACGGCTACTACGCGGAACTGGGTGTCCACACCGCAGCGCGGTCGGACTACCTTCTCCCCTTCAGCGCCGCGCTGGTGCGGGACAATTTCTTTGCGGTGCAATTTCATCCGGAGAAGAGCGGCAAAACCGGAGAGCAAATTCTCAAAAACTTTTTGGCGCTATGATCGAAATCATTCCTGCTATCGACATCCTCGAGGGGAAATGTGTCCGGCTGACCCGGGGGAAATTCGAAACCCGCAAGCTCTATGACCCAAATCCCCTGGCGGTCGCCAGGCGGTTCGAGGAAGCCGGTTTGCGGCGACTGCACCTGGTGGACCTGGACGGTGCCCGGACACGGCGGGTGGTCAACTGGCGGGTTCTGGAGACGATTGCCGGAAAGACTTCTCTCCGGGTCGACTTCGGCGGCGGCGTGCAATCCGAAGAAGATCTGCAACTGGCCTTCGACTGTGGCGCCCGGCAGGTAAATCTGGGCTCGGTCGCGGTAAAAGATCGCCCGGCGGTGCTGGAATGGCTGAGGCACTGGGGCAGCGAGCGATTGATCCTGAGCGCGGATGTGCAGCAGGGCAACATCGCGATTCACGGCTGGCAAGAGCGCACGGAAATGGCTTTGTTCCAGCTCGTGGACGCTTACCGAGATGCCGGGCTGCGTTATCTGGCTTGTACCGACATCTCCCGGGACGGGATGCTGCAGGGCCCGGCCTTGGACCTGTACCGGACTCTCAGGGCCCGCTATCCCGACCTGTTCATCATTGCCAGCGGGGGCGTCAGTCGGGCGATTGACATCACTTCTCTGGCGGAAAACCGAATCGATGGGGTCATCATCGGCAAGGCCCTTTACGAAGGCAAAGTCACTTTGGATGAGCTGAGGGCATTTCTATGTTGACCAAACGCATCATCCCCTGCCTGGATATCAAAGACGGGCAGACTGTCAAAGGGATCGAGTTTGTCCGTCTCCGACACGCCGGCGACCCGGTGGAGCTGGCCCGCGCCTATGTGGAACAAGGCGCGGATGAACTGGTGTTTCTGGACATCACCGCCACGGTGGAAAAGCGAGCGACCCTGGTGACCCTGGTGAAACGAATCGCCTCCCATCTGAACATTCCCTTCACCGTGGGCGGAGGCATCGCGTCGGAGCAGGATGTGGGCGCCCTGCTGGAGGCAGGCGCGGATAAGATCAGCATCAACTCCGCGGCGGTCCGGGACCCCGGATTGATCGGGCGGCTGGCCAGGAACTTCGGCAGCCAGTGTGTGGTGCTGGCCATCGACACCCGGCTGGTGGAGGACGAATGGCGGGTCTATATCCATGGGGGACGCACGCTCACCCGGCGGCGGACCGAAGAATGGGCCCGGGAAGCGACGGAGCGGGGCGCGGGAGAAATCCTGCTGACCTCCATGAACC
>CAYQOI010000495.1:0-3179 GCA_964419085.1 uncultured Cytophagia bacterium
TGGATAGCTGTCTGGAGTTCAACAGCGAGGACCGGTTACAACCTGCCGACCTCCAAAATCTGCCTGCGGTGAGCAAGGTCTTGCACAAAGGCGACCAGACCGAGCTGTTCTCGCGTAATCCGCACGGCACCTTGCTCGAGCTGATGGAATTAGCCAGGTCAAAGGGCATAGAGATCAAGAACCTGCACGTCCGGCGTCCGACGCTGGAGGATTTGTTTCTGGAGTTGACCGGAAGGAGACTGCGCGAATGAGGCTCAAGATGCTGCTGGGGCAGCTCAATCTGGAAATGAAGCTGTTTCTGCGCGACCGGCAGGCGGTGTTCTGGACCTTCTTTTTCCCCATTTTTCTGATCCTGCTGTTCGGCTTCGTTTTCAGCAAACCGGACGCCATCAAGTTCGGTGTGGGATTGGTGGATGAGGATCAGTCGCTGCAATCCAAAGAGCTGGTCTCCGCGCTGCGTCAGATCACGGTCTTGAAGCTGGAATCGGCAAGCCGGGACGTGATCATGCGGGAGCTGAAAGAGAACGACAAGAATCTCGCCATCATCATCGAACGGGGCTACGGCGACGCGTTGCGCAACGGCGGTGCCCGGCTCCAGGTGTTGTACGACCCCGCGCAGGTGCAGGTGTTGCAGGTGGTGATGTCCATCCTGAAGCAGCTTGTGGACGAGATCAACTGGCGGCTCCTGGAGGTGCGTCCCCTGATCCAGATCGTGCAGCAGCCGGTGCAGCCGGTGAAGAAAGATTTGCGCTACATCGATTTTCTGTTGCCGGGCGTCATCGGCATGAGTGTGGTGTCCACCTGCCTTTTCTCTATCGGGATGGTGGTGGTGGCGTACCGGGAGAAGGGGAAACTGCGCCGGCTTTCGGTGACGCCGCTGCCCAAAGCCATATTCATCGCGGGTCAAATGCTCAACCGTTACCTCATCGTTCTGTTGCAGGCGGCTTTGCTCATCGGTCTCGGGATGGCCGTGTTTGACGTGGAGATGGTGGGCAGTCCGCTGTCATTTTTCGCCGCGCTCACCGTGGGAATGATGGCGTTCATCGCGCTGGGCTTTCTCGTTGCCAGCGTGGCTAAGACGTCGGAGACCGCGTCGGGCATCGCCAATACGCTGTTTCTGCCGATGATTTTTCTCAGCGGGGTCTATTTTTCCGTGGAAGGCATCCCGAAAATGCTGAAGCCGGTAGTGGAGTTTTTGCCCCTGACGCATCTGGTGCGTGCCATCCGCGCCATTTTCAACAACGGCGTTTCGTTTTTCGATGTCTTGCCCCAGATGGGCATTCTCACCATCTGGATGTTGTTGTGCTTCGGTGTGTCCATCAAGCTGTTTCGGTGGGAGTAAAAGGGCGCCGGCGTTTGTTCGTATGAAAGCATATTCCATTCATGCGAGGTTGAACCAAAACGGAGTGAAAAGATGACGGTGGCGGAGTTGGTTTCCCGATTCCCAGAGATTCCCCAGGATCTACACGACGAGCCTCTGCTGGAGCGGTTCGCTGAGACATTCGACGATCTGCTGCGGACGGCACAGAATCCCAGCGCCTGTTCTCAGCAGTATTCGGCCGAGAATCACTACTATCTGAAACTCATCGGTCCGTTGAAAATCTACATGTACGGCCTCTCTACCCGTGAGAAGGTGCTGGAGCAGCTTGCCGAACTTTTGGAGCGGCACGCGGCCGATCCCACGGGCTTTGCCGCCTCGCTCCTGCCCGCGGACACCGGGGACCGAGAGGTGAAAGGGCCAGGGTGCGAGTGAGCCGATTCGGCTGAGGGGTGAGGCTTGCTCAAGGCCTCAGCTTAACACATCGAAACAGACCAGATGTAGATCTTCGCGGGTTATTTTGGGGGTCCCTTTCTTGAGATGTTGAGGTTGTGGCTTGCCGTACTTTCGTACGCGCGTCAGGCATTTTTTGATCAGGAGAATGGGATCGGAATTGTTTTGGTACTCGTCGTAAATGGCACGAAGCTCCTTTATTTCGACGCCCGTCATGGGCTGCTGCAAATACTTCAGGATTTCGATCACTTCAGGGCGTTCGATGTCAGGACGATTCATAATCGATTGCAATACGGTTCCCACCGTCTGCTGCAGCGGGTCGATGCTTTTGGGCGCGGCTTCCAGAGACTGCTGATCTTCTTGTGATTTGATTATGTCATCTCTCGTTTTTTGATAAAGATCAAAAACATCGTAATCCGCTACAACTCGGGGGGTGTCCGGTCGGCAGGCGATGAGATTAGCGATGAAGAGCCGGTTGTCGATGATGCGCTTTGCGGCGAGGTCGTAGTACTTCCAGAAATGCAAATGGCCCTGGCCGTCTTTCCGTTTTGCCTTGAAGTAGAAAAAGACACCTTTCGCGCCGGACTTGACCAGACCGCTGTGGATTCCGTCCGGCAGATCGAGCAGTTCCTGTTCTTTGCCCTCTTTGATCAGGTTGGCCAGTTCTTTGAGCATGAATTCATGACTCGCCAGTTCGTAAAACGATTCTTCTTCATCGATGACGGTTTCGTCTCCTTGCTCGATCCGCCGCAGTGTATTGAAGTTCTTAGGGTGTACGGTCTCGCCCAGCACACTCGCGTCTAACATGCCTGCCTGGTCGATCTTGGCGATTTTGTTTTGCAGATTCTCAACCAACCGGAGTAAGCGCTCCAGGCCTTTGTCCGGAAACATGTTGTAAATGTACAGGGTGTCGAATTCCGTACCGATGCGGTCGTAGTCGCTGGTGAGCACGAGCAGGTAGTTGCCGGCTTTGTTTTTGAAGGCGCGCGCCAGGGTTTTGGTGGCGGCCACGGTCACCGACGTGAGCTCGAACAGGTAGACCTGCAGGAAGCCGTCGTGGTCGGCCAGACGTTCGCAGCGTTTGATCTGCGGGTGCAGGCTTTCGGGGATGCCCAGGTGGGCGGGAATCTGTGGCACCCGTTCATCGGTGTAGCGCAGCGTTGCGAAAAAGGCGGCAACCGCGTCGGCGTTGCTGAGACTTTGGATATCGTGCTGCTTCAGGTCGTGGTCTATCATAGTAATAAGATGATTGTGCAGGCCACCGGTTATTTAATGGGCATGCCTGGTCTGAATAATTCACAAGACAATGATCCCGAGTAATTCATGAGACCCCGGCCTTGTCATTCCCGCCTTCTTTCTTCGTCATTCCCGCGCAAGCGGGAATCCATTAAGATGCACGGCACTGGAG
>CAYQOI010000496.1:0-3178 GCA_964419085.1 uncultured Cytophagia bacterium
CTACAGGAACGTGTAGGTAAACCCCACCGCCAGCACCTGTTTGATCTGCCGCCGGCTCGAAACGTCTTTGTCGTAAAACAAATCGACGTTCAAACTCACATTGATGAACTTGGTCACCTTCAGGTTCAGATTGTTTTCCCACAAGACATCGATGCGGTCAAACGCCTCGAGGTCTGAAAAAATATCCAGCCGTGAAGTAAAGAAGACATTCTCTTCGAACTTTTTCTTGAATTCGCTGACCGAAGAAATGCCGGGCTCCACTTTGGACTCTTCCGGGAAAAGATCGGTGACCGTCTCTTTGACGGTCGCGCCCAAACGGGTTTTGAACACCTCATTGGGTGCGTAACCGAACCCCACACTCTGCGTGAAGTAGCCGGGATCCAGGAACTTCGAGATTTTGGTCTTGTTATCCTGGTCATCATATTCAAACCCTGCGACCGTTTGCGTCTTGGCCGTGACGCCGAAAAAGGGGTTCAACAAACGGCTCAGCTTGCGGGTGTAAACGCTTTCGAGGCTTACTTCATCTGCGGACTTTCTGGCTTCCGAGCCCGCGACCTTGGCAAAACCGAGCGTGAATCGAGCACGGTTGGACCAGTCGTACTTCTCTTGCACCAGGTCAAACCCTCCATCCAACTTGATCTGCCAGGCCAGCGCGCTTTCCCCGCCCTGCTGCCAGTTGTCGAAACTCGCCTGGGTCAAATTCAGCGTGCCGATGATTTCATTCCGCCACCCGTATTTGACGGAGTCACTTTTGCTTTCCTGGCCCACCAGACGGGACGGTGCCAGAAACAACCCGACCAGAAGCAACACCACGGTGTGCTGAGCTTTCATAAACTCCTCCTCGATAAAACGATCGTAATGTCAAAAGTTTTTAGAAGCGGTCACTGTTTCACAGATGCATGGTCAATGATGTGGACATCCTGCTGCGGATAGGGAATGGAGAGACCGTGCTCGTCGAACGCCAGCTTCACCCGCTCCTGCATATCGAAATAGATCCCCCAGTAGTCCGAGGCTTTGCACCACACCCGCACGGCGAAGTTGACCGAGCTGTCCGCCAGCTCCGACAGCACCACCACCGGTGCAGGCTCTTTCAGAATGCGTTCATCGCTTTCCACCAGTTGCCACAGCACCTTCTTGGCCTTCTGAATGTCATCCTCGTAGCCGATGCCGAAGGCCATATCCACGCGGCGCTGGTTTTCTGCCGAGAAATTGGTGATGATGCCGTTGGAAATCGCGCCGTTAGGCACGATGATGGTCTTGTTGTCCGGTGTCTTTAGCACCGTGTGAAAAACCTGGATCGAGTGAACCGTTCCGCTTACGCCCTGGGCATCGATATAATCGCCCACTTTGTAAGGCTTGAACAGCAGAATCAAAACGCCGCCCGCGAAGTTGGCGAGACTTCCCTGAAGCGCCAGACCCACTGCAAGACCCGCGGCTCCGAGAATGGCGACAAACGACGTGGTTTCGATCCCGATCATCGACGCGACGCTGATGAACAGCAAAACCTTCAGGATGATGCTGAGCAGGCTGCCGAGGAATCTCTGCAGCGACAACTCCACCTTGCTGCGTTCCAGACCTCGCCTTAGAACCTTTGAGACCACCCTGATCACCCACAGACCGACGATCAGGGTCACGATGGCCAGGACGAGCTTGGGGCCGTACCCCATGGCTAGTTCCACGGCTTTTGCCGTGTAGTCACTCACGTTCATCTTGAAAATCCCCTCCTAACTGTTTGCGTGAAGAAATTGAAGTGCGAATGTCGCCAAATATAATCAACAACGCAGTTGATTGCAACTTCCCGGGACATCCGGATTCAATCGCCGGCAAATCGAGACATGTAGAATCCGGCATGTCGGCCCGGGCCTGGCCACCGGAAGCATTCCCGCACAGGCAACTCCATGTAGTCTTCCTGAAATGCGTCGCGCAGCAGGGCTCGCACCACGTTGCCGGAACACCGAGCCGGACAGACTTTTTTCACCCCCGCGTCCCTGAACGCTTCGGCCTCAAAATAGATCTCCAATTCATCAAACCTGCCGTTATCGAAATTGCCCAAGGCCAGGTAAAGCGACGCGCCGGGAAGGGTCTGGTCAACTCGTTCCCGGATACGCCTGACGCCTGGCGGGCCCAACTCGCCGATGAGATTAACCCCTTCTGCGGTACAAACCGCAACGATCTGCACGTAATAGTACCCCACCAATTCTCCCAGCGTAAACACGTCCGCACAGAGTTTCCGTGGCGCTTGCACTCGCCGGGGGACACCACCAGCGTTCTTCACCGCTTCCTCACCGTGCGTGGAATACGAGGCGGGAAGCCAGACCTCCACGCCCCGGTGGAGGCGGGCCACCAACTGCGGCAGCAGGTCGTGATGCCGGCTGGAAACCACCACCGAATCGATGGAGGAGGGAAGGCACTCCAGCGCTTCCAGGTTCCGCAACACCCTTTGCGGGTCACACCCCGTGTCAAACAGCAGCTTCCTTTCTCCCGACTCCACCAGACAGGAGAATCTTCCTTCACCCGCCAAACTGCGGGTCTCATCGTCACAGAGCATCGTCACAATGATCTCCGGACTGTGTCGCTTTGTCATCTTGGTCTCGGGGCAAATGTGCGAACCCGGTGCACCGGCGGCTTGAGGCCAAGCCACACTCTTGCGCCCCATCCTATTCTCGTCCATTTCATATTCAAGGCATTCCGGAGTAAAAAAAAACGGGTGGCTCGGCGGGTCCAATAACACCGACCAAAGCCAGGCTTTGCCGAGCCACCGTTTACGGAGTGGAAACCATTTATCTTTCCGTCATCCGGGAACATCTATTCAGATGGCAGACACAAACCGACTGCCACCATTGACCCTCCGAGGCACTCCGTCTGGGCCACCTCCTTGCGGGAACCCGCAAAAGGGGTCAGTAAGAAACGGCACGGGGCAAGCTTTTGGCCTGAGCCACCCACTCCTTGACGCTTTGTAGGCTGGGGGTCTGCCGAACCAGGCGTTTGGCCGCATTCGTCTGCTGCATGGCTTTGAAGAGATTCTCCGGATTGCGCTGCGCCAGCTCCTTGACCGTGTCCACGCCTGCCGCCTCCAGCAGCTCTGAGTACTGGGTCCCGATCCCTTTGATGCGAAAGAGGTCGGCCATGTTCACCCACTCCAGCACTTGCTCCTTCGACACGCCGGCGGTCGTAGCGA
>CAYQOI010000497.1:0-3140 GCA_964419085.1 uncultured Cytophagia bacterium
ACGGGAACGTCGATTCGCAGTTCTTTCATCTTGGCCATCAAGTCCAGGCCGTTGAGCCTGGGCATCATGTAGTCGATGATCACGGTGTCGTAGGATTCGCACTTCAGCTTCTCCAACGCCAGGAGACCATCCTCCGCGGCGTGAACGTCGTAGCCCTCGCGCCTGAGATTGGCTTCCATCACCCGCAGAATCGCGGCTTCATCATCGACGACCAAAATCGTGGATTTGGATTTCTTGACCATTCTTACAGAATTCCACCGGCAGGGTGACGACGACCTCGGTGCCCTTCTCTACCTCGCTGTGCACCTCGAGGTGGCCCTGATGGTTTTCGATTATTTTCTTGACGATAGTTAGTCCTAATCCGGTGCCCTTGGTTTTCGTCGTAAAAAAGGGGGTGAAAAGCTCGGCGAGATGGTCCTGGGGGATTCCGCAGCCCGTATCCGTGATGCGTAATCGCACCGAGCCAGGCCCGTTTTGTTTCGGCGCGGGAAGCGCTTCGATGGCGACGTGCAGGGTTCCGCCGTTCTCCATGGCGTCGACAGAATTCAAGATCAAGTTGACCAACGCCTGCTCCATCTGGCCTTCGTCGAGAGGAACGCTGGGAAGATCCCGCGACACGTCTTTTTTCACCTGGATTTTCTTCCCCTCCAGCTGTGGCTGTGCGACCATGAGAGACCGTTCAACGACCTCCTGCAGGTTGCCGGGACGGATAACCGCCTCCAGCGGCTTAGACAGATCCAGCAGGTTTTTTGCCACCTGATTGACCCGTTCCACCTGTTCTTCGATGAGCGCCAGGTAAGAGACCGACTCCTTCGACGTCACCTCGGAACGCAGATAGTGGGCCGCTCCCTTGATCGCGTTGAGGGGGTTTCTAACCTCATGCGCGACCTTCGCCGCCAGCTCCCCCACCATCGCAAGCCGCTTTGAGCTTTCCAGAGTGGCTTGCATGCGCACCGCTTCGGTGACATCTTTCACATACTCGATGATCTGGTCGATCTCCCCGTCTTCATTGTAAAGAGGAAAGTCGTGCACCTCGAAGATCTTTTCATCGTCGAGACTTTCGATATACTTGGTGCAGTAGGAGGTCATGTGGTCACCGGTGCGGAACGCGCTTTCCGCCTTGCAAAAGCTGCAGCGCTGCGGCGTTCCGTTGCACATCTCGTAACAGTGCTGCCCCCTGATAGCCTCCAACGACTCGCCCATGATGCGCTGGATCACCGGGTTCGCGTTGACGATGCGAAAATCCCGGCTGATCACCATGATGCCGTCCGAGATGCCGTTAAAGATCGCCTCGAGCTTTTTCTTGCTTTCGAACAGCTCGTGGGAGTACTGCTCCGCCCGCTCCTTGGCCTCGGTGAGCGCGTTGATGTTTTGCCGCAAATGGCGTACCATGTGACCGAACCCCTCGAACAGCCGGTCCATTTCATCCAGACGGGTGCCGCCCGTCGGACGGCCCAACTCGATCTCCAGATTCCCCCGCTGCACCTCGTACACCTTCTCGGTCAGCGAAACCACCGGCTGGATCATCAATTTCGTGACCAGAAGCACGCCTGCGACACCCACTGAAACAAAAATGGCAGCGATCACAACCACGTGGGAGAACGCGTATCCTCCGCTCCACTTCACCAGCAAATGCACGGCCAGACTGCCGATGGCGGCCGAGAGCACAATCGCGGAGATCGAAAGGGTGATGAACTTGTACTTGAGACCTGTTCCCTTGTTGACCATAGGGCACCTCAGCGAAGATGAACTTGCTTTAAAATATAATCCTTTGGCGGCAAAATTGAAAGAGATTATTTCGAAAGTTCCGTGAGCGCCCGCCCATGTCTCAATCCGCGCCGCGCACTTCTTCACACAACTCTCGTTTCACCCGGGCGCAGCGCCTGAAAACGGTTCACCGCGATCCCGGCCTCCCGGAGCGCTTCGGCAAGCAAAACCGGTGGCTCACCCACGGGCTCGTCTGTCAGTGGAAACGTGCCCCAGTGACTCGCCACGGAAAACTCGGCCCGCACGTCGCGATGAATCTGCACCGCCTCCCGCGGGTCCACGTGTGCCGGCCGCATGAACCAGCGCGGCCGGTATGCGCCGATGGGAATCAAAGCCAGACGAAACGGTCCCAGCTTTTCTCCGATCTCCTTGAACTGCGGGGAATAGCCCGTATCCCCTGCGAAGAAGATGCGACCGGCCGTGCTCTCCACCACCCAGCCACTCCACAACGTCCGGTTGCGGTCAAACAGCGAGCGCCCGGAGAAGTGCTGGCTCGGCACGCAGGTGATCTGCAAATCTGCAAACGTACTCGTTTCCCACCAGTCGAGCTCCACAACATCTCGGATGCCCCGTTTTGCAAACCAGCGCGCCAAACCCAGCGGCACGAAATACACCGGTGCAGCGCCCAGCCGGCTCACCGTCCTCGCGTCGAGATGGTCGTAGTGGTTGTGGCTGATGAGCACAGCGTGGATTCGTGGAAGCGCCGCGAATTCCAGCCCGGGTGCGGTGAGACGCTTGGGACCGGCAAACGAAACGGGAGAACAGCGCCGGCTGAAAATGGGGTCGGTGAGAATGTTCACCCCTGCTGCCTGCAGGAGGAAAGTGCTGTGGCCCACCCAGGTCACCTGCACACGCGCAGCATCCGGATTTCGGATGCGCGCGAAGTCAGGCTGAACCTGCTGCGGAGGAGAGAGGAAACCGTCCCGCACGGATCCTTCGCTCGGCCCCAGACCCAACTGCCATTTGAGAAAATCCAACCACCCCCGTATCTCTTGAGTGTGAGGATTCTTGAACCGATTCTTGTGCCGATGCATGTGCAGTAAGGAATAAGTTACGTCCATCGCCGGTTACATAGAGACTACGGCCCGGAGGACGACTTTCACGCAGGTATTCGCAGACACACCGTTGCGCGTCGACCTGGCGCCGCACGGAACTCCAGGAATCTAAAAAAGTTGCCTTTTCGAAACAAGCTTTATCATCAGTGTCCGGCTAAAAGAGCAAAACAGTGTCCGCAAGTGTTTAAAAACCAAAAGCCGACTACACCCGGAACTTCAACCGTGACGTTGGTCTTGGACCCGAGCCGTAACACCCCCCTTCCGGGGCTGTCCAAAAAGTCGCAAAAGAGCACCAATTTGTCACTCCTGCGAATGCAG
>CAYQOI010000498.1:0-90 GCA_964419085.1 uncultured Cytophagia bacterium
TTGAACGCGGTGACGGTAATCTTTCTCTCCGGGAGGTAAAGAATGGCTTTGCGGACTTTGTTGCTGTAATAGGTATGCGCGCCGAGGACC
>CAYQOI010000498.1:100-3132 GCA_964419085.1 uncultured Cytophagia bacterium
CTGGAACACCCTCTGTCCCACCCGCACAAACGGGTTGAACGCGGTGACGGTAATCTTTCTCTCCGGGAGATAAAGAATGGCTTTGCGGACTTTGTTGCTGTAATAGGTGTGCGCGCCGAGGACCTCGGCGACATCGTGCAGGCTCACGAAATAAAACTCGCCCATGCGGCGTGAACGGGAAGAAAGTCGCGCTTCCCAGTCCGAATCCTGGGCGAAGACCGGAAAGGCAGCCAAAAGCGTGAGAAAAACAACAAAAAGGAAAATGGGGGCTAACGCATCCCAAACGGGGGGTCTCCGCTTGTGTGCGGTCATGAATGGCCCAAGAGCTTAGTTCTCCGTCTCCTTTTCCTGGCTAAACTTCTCGCTGGCCTCGTGCAAGATTCTCTTTTCTTCGTCGTTTAACTGGTCGTAACCGACCTCGTTGATTTTGTCCAGGATTTCATCCACCCGTTCCCGGATCTGCTGCATGGCCTGCTGTTTCTTCAGCTCATGGATCGCGCGGCGGGATGCGCGCTGCTGGCGGACCCACTTGCCGATGTAATCGAGCCGCCAGTCCAACTTCAGGTAGACAAACGCCACAACCATGCCGCCGAGATGTGCAAAATGCGCGACGCCGTCTCCGCTGCCGAAGGTTCCCAACAGCAGAGAAATGCCGGCGAAAATCATCACCAGATATTTGGCCTTGATCTGAATGGGGAGCACCAAAAACAGAAGCAGCGTGATCACGCGGTCCGGAAACATCACCGCAAACGCGGCCATCACTCCGTAAATGGCGCCCGAAGCGCCGATCACGGTCACGGGAGAATTGAAGTTGATGAGTAGGTGGAAGATGCCCGCGCCGACACCGCAGATGAAGTAGAACTTGAGGAACTCTCGCGGCCCCATGCTCCGTTCTACCTCGCAGCCGAACATCCACAAAAAGAACATGTTGATCAAAAGATGCCACGGGTCGCCGTGCAGGAACATGTAGGTGAAGAGCTGCCAGATCTGGAATTTTGCCAGGACAAACGCGGGCTTCATCCCGAACCACTTCACCAGCAGCTGTTCGCCGCCCGGACCCCGAAAGAGCATTTGCAGGAGAAAAACGGCTGTGTTGGCGATCAACAGGTATTTGATGACCTGGGTGAGACCGCCGAATCCCAGACGATATGTTCGGTTGTAGTACGGCATGCTTGGTGCAACCCGGTTACACCGGATTCTCTCCCGCAGTTAACTTTTCGATTCTCAAATGATTAAACCACCAAAAGATTAGACAAATTCCTTTGTCCTGGTGAGACCCCAAAAAAGTTTACCGAACGATCGGAAGTTTTGCGGAACCCCAGATATCACAGCGGTGAATTGCGCCGAGTTTATTGTGGTATCGTCAGGTTGGGAATGTTTCTGAACGACCTCGCACAGCACCAGGTGGTCTCACCCGTTCCAACTTCTCCGTGACTGTTGTTATCATTTTAGGAATTATCGCTCTAAAAATCAAGCAAAAAGATACACTTCGCAAGGGCTTGACAAAGATTGCTCCATCAAGCCGGCGACTCATCCAGGCCGGAGGTGCCCGGTATTTGTGGCCTTTCCCCTTGAATATGACCCCCTCAGGCGTTATTTTACGCCACAAGCCCAATGGATGTTGAAGAAAAGAATTGACCCACTCGAACACACGCACCTGGCAAATCTGGATCGATACCGGCGGAACGTTTACAGACTGCCTGGCAAAGGACCCCGACGGCAATCTGCACCGCGCCAAGGTGTTGAGCAGCAGCGCGCTGCGCGGGATCATCCAGGGGCGACTGTCCGAAACCGCCTTCCAGCTGGCGCACCCCTGGCACATTCCTAACGATTTCTTGCGCGGCTTTGCCTTTTCGCTTCTGGACCATCCCGAGCTTTCCTCTCAGGTCACGCACTACAATGCCGAGAAACGGGTGGTGGAAGTGGATACCCCGCTGCCACACTTTGAGCCCGTCGACGCAGCCTTCGAAGCGCGGTCCCCGGAAGAGGCGCCCATTCTCGCGGCCCGATTGGTCACCCGGACACGCCTTGACCAGCCGCTCCCGAAGATCGCCATGCGGTTGGCCACCACCCGCGGCACCAACGCGTTGCTGGAGCGAAAAGGCGCGCGCGTGGCGCTTTTCATCACGCGGGGATTCGGCGACCTGCTGCGCATCGGGACTCAGCAGCGGCCCGACCTCTTCGCCCTGGAGATCGTAAAACCTGAACCCCTCTACCACGCGGTGGTGGAAGTGGACGAACGCATTGCGGCAGACGGCACGGTTCTCCGCCCCCTGCAGCTTCGGGATCTCGCTGCCCATGTCGAGGCCCTCGCGCAGCAGGGCATCCGCAGCGCGGCGGTGGCGCTGCTGCACAGTTACCGCAATCCGCGGCACGAACAAATGCTTGCCGAGTTGCTGCGCGACCACGGCTTCGTCCACATTTCCATTTCTTCGGACCTGGCTGGATTCATAAAAATCGTTCCCCGGGCCGAAACCACCGTGGTGGATGCCTACCTGGCTCCGATCATTCAGGATTACCTGCAACGGGTGCAGGCGTCTCTGTCAACCGGTTCCCTCCACCTCATGACCAGCAGCGGCGGGTTGGTGGCTGCACACGCGTTTCACGCCAAAGACAGCCTGCTCAGCGGCCCCGCGGGAGGAGTCGTGGGCGCGGCTCATGCCGGACGCCGGTCTGGTTTCAACAGGATCATCGCGTTCGACATGGGGGGCACCAGCACCGATGTCGCCCGCATCGATGACGACTTCGAGTACGTCTTTGAGCACCGGGTGGGCGACGCACACCTGGTGGCGCCGGCTCTGGCCATCGAGAGCGTGGCCGCAGGCGGCGGCTCCATCTGCTGGTTCGACGGTTACCGGCTGCGGGTAGGGCCGGAAAGCGCGGGCGCAGACCCCGGGCCGGCATGCTACGGAGCCGGCGGGCCGCTCACGCTCACCGACATCAACTTGCTGCTGGGCCGGCTGCACCCGGAACGCTTCGAGATTCCCATCTCGCTGCCGGCGGCGGAGCAGCGACTCGGCAAGGTGCAAAGG
>CAYQOI010000499.1:0-3120 GCA_964419085.1 uncultured Cytophagia bacterium
CGGTAGGCCAAAAATGAGATGTGTTCTTTTGTTACAACAAAGCCGGTGGTTGATTTTCTTCCCGGCGGAAGTGACGCTCAACTACCGGGCACAAGTGAGATGTCTGCCGCCGTCGATGTTCAAGGTCACGCCGGTCACCCAGCCGGCCACATCGGAGGCCAGGTAGAGAATCGCGTGCGCGATCTCGTCCGCCTCTCCCACGCGCCCCAGCGGGTGGGTGCTTTTGCTGTGCTCCAGGAATTGCGCGTACGCCTCATCATCCATCCCCCCGCGGCGGTGCAACTGCGTCACCACCACGCCCGGGTTGACTGCATTCACCCGAACACCCTTGGGCGCCAGTTCCAGCGCGGCGCAGCGGGTAAGTTGGTCCACCCCGGCCTTGCTCACGCAGTACGCGAGGATGCCAGGAAACGCGCGGGTGCCGGCCACGCTGGACACGTTGACGATATTCCCTTTTGCCTGCTCCAGATGCGGCAGGCAGAGCTGCATCATGCCAAACACCGCGTCCAGGTTGACGCGTTGCATCTCCTGCCAGGCCGCCGCAGAAGTGGTCTCGATGGTCCCCGTCCCGATCACGCCCGCCGCATTCACCAGAACGTCCAGATGACTGAACGTCTCCACCGCCTGTGCCACCGCATTCGCACACGCGTCTTTGTCCGTGACATCGGCAGGCAGCACCAGGGCACGGCCCCCCGCCTTCTCGATCGCCCCTGCGACCTCGCGCAGACCCGGCTCGCTGCGGCTGAGCAGCGCTACGTTGGCTCCTTCCCGGGCAAAAAGCAGGGCCGTCGCCCGACCGATGCCGCTGGAGGCGCCGGTGATGAGTGCGACTTTTTGTTTCAGCTGCATAATTCCCTTTCTCCTCGACCAGAACCGTCTTGCCGAGCACGTTGGTTCGTTTACAAATTGCCCCCTGCGCGGGCTTTAGGCGCAGGTGTTCTCTCCCAGCAGCGCGGGCCGGACCATGAGTTTGTCCGCGCGGCTGATGGTCACCGAGCCCGGTTTTGCACCACGGGGCTTGCGCACCTGCTTCACCGGGCAGTAGGAAACCGACACCTTGCCCGCGTGCCGCATTTTAGAAAACCACGCGGCCAAAGCCGCAGCCTCTTTCAGACTGGTCTTGTCCGGTTTCTCCCCCCTCCCGCAGCGCAGCAGAACGTGACTCCCGGCCGCGGCGTGCACATGCAACCAGATATCGTTTGCACGGCCCACCTTGAACGTCAGCCAATCGTTGCTTTCGTCGTCCTGGCCTACCAGGATCTCCATCCCGGTGGAACTCAGAAATCTCTTGACCTTTGCGCTCACGCCTCCTGCGGTCCCTTTTGGAGCCGCTCGCGCACCCGATTCACGTGGTAAAGGTTGTGAAACAAGGTGAAGAGAAGCATCTCGCGCACGGTGAGCTTGCCCAGAAACGGGTGAGGCAGCCGGTAGCGGTCCAATTGAAAATCCGCCCACTTGTTGAGCGCTTTTACCAGCGCTTTGGCGCTCTTTCTCCACTCCACCAGAATCCGCTCCCGAAACCTCTCAGCGGCCAGTTCAGAAGCGGGAATCTCCCGGTAAGACGGCGCAAACCGTCCCGCCTGCGCGCCGTCGGCGAGGGCCTGCAGGTAGGCTGCCCTCACCTGTGCGTACGTTCTGGACGGCTTTCGGTAGACCCCAAAAAACGCGGCCAACAGGATCTTAGGCACGCGCATGGCTCTGGCCACCGGCTTGACCGATTTGCTCAGGTGTCGCAGCGTATCGGCAGGCGACCAGCGACCCGGAGGCCGCTCAAACAGATCGTCCAGCGAAAGCGACTTAAACGTGTACAACACCTCGTGATTAACTTTATCAAAGGCTCGCAACAGCTTCTCCCGGGAGTAGGTGTCTTCTAACTCCAGCATGTGTCCCTCCTCACAATAATGAATCTGCGGTTGCTGATTCCCCCTCCCGACCCAAATGCTGAATCGACACGCAATCTTGCTTTTTCGCCAACGTTTCCACAGGGGAGGTTACAAAAATGTAGAGAAATCAAGGAAAATATGCAAGTTGATTGTTCGCGCGAGCTCAGGTTGGTCACCTCAGGTCGTAGGTAACGGGCAACCAGTTCCTGGCGCGACAGCCGGGATCAGGGCAAACGAAGGTGGGCTCGTCGACGTGCGGCACGAGGTTGCGGCGAAAACGCTTCCCGCACTTGCCACAGACTATCAGCGCGGCGCGGGGTGTCACCTCGAAATACGCCGGGACGATGGCGTTCTTCTTTGCCGCTTTGCGGCGCCAAACCGCGCGGCGTTCAGAAAAGCCGTCCATGTTTGATCAAATCGGCGCGCGGGAAGGGGTTATTGAGTTTCCCGGGTTTTTGTTGCTACAACCTGTGCGCGCTCCCAGTCCAGAAACTGCTCGATATCGTGCTTGATGGAACGGATCACGAAGCCGATGACGGTGGCATCGTCCAGAAAGCCGGCGCCGGGCAGGAAATCCGGGACCACATCGAAAGGGTTCACAAAATAGACAACCGAAGCCAGCGCGAACACGATGGTTTGCCAGGGCAGCCGCGGGTAGTCACGGTTCACCCACGCCCGAACCAGCCGAAACAGCGCCTGCAAGTCAGCCCAGACGCTCTCCAGCACCCCGCGGTTGCGCTCGGCCTTCTGCAGCGCTTCGTGCAGCAGATAGGCGGCTTTTTGCGGATCCCGGGCAAACTGCTCAGCCGTACTCCGTGCCCCGCTGAAGCCCTCCGGGAGGTCGCGTTCAGGCATCTGTGCTTTCCCTCGATTCTTGATGGGCAACCGATCTCAAAACCACGTTCCCACTTTGTCGCAGCCCCTTTCACTACCGATGATCGAATATGGTAATTTCTCGACGGAATGTCAAGGCCAAATGCGGCGCAGTGTCGGCAAGCGGGCAGCAGGTCTCGCGCCGGTCAAGCGCTCGCAACCTAGGAGAACGACCTTCAATGCCACCGGACGTAATGGAGACGCCTGCCGTCGGTTCTGAGAATCACCGCGCCTTCCCGATCCGTGCGGTGAATCTGAGCCCCGGACGCGGCGAGACGCGCCAGCACCAGCGGTGACGGGTGGCCGAACTTGTTCCATTCGCCCACCGAGATCACCGCCACCTGCGGCTTCACCAGGCGCAGCA
>CAYQOI010000500.1:0-3117 GCA_964419085.1 uncultured Cytophagia bacterium
TTGAGCGATGACATGATCCTGACGCATGCCGTAAAGGCGCAAGGCCTCGAAATCGAGTTTGTACCCGGCAGTGTGGTGGTTTCGGCAGGACGCATTGCGGGAGGGGATTTTTTTGAGTGGACTACCCGGCAGCTCAGAATCATCCGGATCTACGATCCTGTGTTGTGGCGGTTCGCCGCGTATCCGCAGTGGCTGTTCAGCGCGATTTTTTGCCTCGGCGCCGCGCTGGTGGCCCGCGATTTGTTTCTGTCGGCCCCTGTCCCGTTGGCGGCGTGGTTGATGCTCAGCGACCTGCCCGGGGGCGCGGTGATCAACCTGGTGCGCCTGTCTGGTTTCAAGCGAGCGCTCGCCGATTATGGAGGCGTGCTTCGCTTCCCGTGGTGGGTCTACGGTGGGTTGCATTTGATTTCCGCGTTTGCGATGAGTCTGAGTTTGCTGGCCGCCAGCCGCAGTAACCGCATCGTGTGGCGTGGGATTCGCTATGAAATGCGCTCGCCCAGTGAGACGGTGGTTCTGGGTGGCTGAGCCTGTGCAAGGGCGGGTCGGTTGCACCGGTCGTTTCGACTTCGCTCAACGGCCGCTTTGTCCCGCTTCCGTTCCCGTTCCCTGAGCGCAGCCGAAGGGGGCCAGGTCGAAGGAGGTTTTGGAGGAGGCAAGGAATCTGAGTCGCTTGCCATTTGTGGCGGCCGGCAGGAGGGAGGCTTGTCGGAACGAGGCCAGCCAGGCACGTTCCTCAAGTGCCGGCCAAGGTGTTCGAGGCTATCAAAAACGGGTCTGTCGCTGTGAGCTGTTGTTTGCCAAAGCTGTTCCCAGATAAAAGCAAGGAGATCGTTTCGTCCGGCCTGCCGGACTCGCGATGACAATACCAGGACAGAGGAAAGGAGGGCATTCATGCTGCATAAGAGATCGCGTTTTGCAACCATCATCATTTTGCTCGGGCTCGGCTTCTGCACGAGCCTTCCGGTTACCGCAATCGCCCAGTATGACGGGATCCGCCTGGTGGCGGCCATGTTGGGCGACACGCCGCTGGTTCACGACCTGGAGGAGCTCACCGACGAAATCGGCGGCCGGGTGACCGGCACAGAGGCCAACCTGAAAGCGGTGGATTGGGCTCTGGGTAAGTTTCAGGCTGCAGGCGTTAGCGCACACAAAGAGGCGTTCACGATGCCGGCGCGGTGGATCGAGCGAGAGGCTTCTGCGACGATTTCCGGCGACGTGCACTTCACCGCACACGTCGTGTCGATGCCCTTTTCCACGGCCACGCCGCCTGAGGGCCTCACTGCCGCACTGGTGGACGGTGGCCTCGGAACGGAAGAAGACTTCCAGCGGCTGGGTGACGCGGCCAGAGGCGCGTGGGTTCTGGTGCAGACAGAGGTGTTGCGCGACCTGGACGGCCTGTTTCGCGAGTACGATGAAGCCGTGGGCATCGAGCGCCGTGCGTTCGCCGCCGGCGTGGCCGGTGTGGTGTACATGTCCTCTCGCCCGAGGAATCTGCTCTACCGTCACAACGCGGCTTTGGGCCCGGCCAACAAGCATCCGCTTCTGATCATGGAACGGGAAACGGCCTGGCGAGCGCTGCGTTTGCTGCGCCGCGGCAAGCGACTCCAACTGACTGCCAAAATCGACATCGAGTCCGGTGGCCCTTATGAGAGCTACAACGTTGTCGCGGAGATTCCCGGGAGTGAAAAGCCGGACGAGTACGTACTCATCGGCGCGCACCTGGATTCCTGGGGTCTGGGTACGGGCGCGCTGGACAACGGCTGCAACGTGGCGCTGGTGATCGACGTCGCCAGGCAGATCAAGCGTCTGGGATTGCGACCCCGACGCACGATTCGTTTCGCGCTGTTCAACGGCGAAGAGCAGGGCATGATCGGCTCCTGGGGCTACACCCGGACACATGCGCAGGAACTGGACCGCCACGTGATGGCTTCCGCCTACGACATCGGCAGCGGCGAAATTACGGGATTCTTTACCGGGGGGCGTGCGGAATTACTGCCCGCTTTGGAGAAGGCGCTGGAGCCGGTCCGAGGGCTGGGGCCGTTTACCAACCTCAACGCACCCATTGTGGGCACCGACAATTACGATTTCATGATTCAGGGCGTGGGCAATCTGGTGGCGGCCCAGGCTTCGGCCAACTACGGGCCCAACTACCACGCCGAATCCGATACATTCGACAAGGTCGACCTGAACCAGCTTCGGCTGAACGCCGCAATCGCGGCCGCGGTAACCTACGGATTCGCGCAGATGGAGGTGGATTGGCACAGGCAGACACGCGCTGAGATCGAAACCCTGATGCAGGCGACCGACCTGGGAAAACAGATGAAGTCGTTCGGACTGTGGCAGGCGTGGCAGGACGGCAGCCGGGGGCGCAGCAAGTGATGCGACCGGGGTGGGCGAAATGGTTTCTTTGCGCGCTTTGTTTGACGGTCGCGTGTTCCGCCGCGCCGCCCCAGAACCTCGGCGTCCGGGGTGGGCAACTGGCCCCCTGCCCCGATTCGCCCAACTGCGTGTCCAGCCAGAGCAACGACACCAGGCATCACGTCCCGCCGCTGACCTTCACGGGTTCCGGTGAGGAGGCTTTGGAGGAACTCAGGGCACTGGTTGTTGCGCTGCCGCGCACGCGTCTGGTGCGGGCTGATTCCACTTATCTCCATGCGGAATTCCGGGTTCCGATTTTTGGCTTTGTGGATGACGTCGAGTTCCTCGTGGTGCCGGAACGACACATTATTCACGTGCGCTCGGCCTCCCGCAAAGGCTACTGGGACCTGGGTGTGAATCGCAGGAGAGTGGCAATGGTCAGGGAGAGGTGGAGTGCGCGCCAAAAACAAGCGCGAGCAGGAACAAATCGCTGATCTCGCTGTGTAACTTTTGGGTTCGTTTTCGCGGCGCGTGTGTAGCTCGTTTGCCGTGGAAACGGCACGGTAATCTTTAGTGTTCCAGCAACACGAATTGGAAGAAAGGAGATAAGAAAATGAGCACGCGAGTGGAGAAGGACACGATGGGAACCATCGAGGTTCCTGCGGACCGTTACTGGGGTGCTCAGACCCAGCGTTCTTTTCAGAATTTCAAGATCGGTGGGCAGCGCATGCCCATCGAAGTGATTCGCGCATTTGCGGT
>CAYQOI010000501.1:0-3108 GCA_964419085.1 uncultured Cytophagia bacterium
GGCCCAGAACGAAACGGCCTCGACTTCGGCGAAATGAAACATTGTACCAACGCCCCAAAGGGTGAGAAAGCCGCCGTAAAGCGCGATTGCGTACCCCCCGCGAACCAGCCACGATCTCCACTGCGGGCGCAGCAGAACGTACAAAAAGCGAGACGGCTGGTCCAGGTCTTTCACCAGCAAAACCGTGGTGAGCAGCAAAAAGAACAGTCCCACTGCAATGCCGAGGGTGCGTTGGGAAGCACCAACGTGGCCGGGCCAAAACATCGCGGCGAGAAAAAGCACCAGAAACGCACCCGTTGCGATGGCCTTACTCCATACATACGCGGCGACCTCCCAACCCCAGATCATCCCTTTGTCTGGCGCGTCATAAACCCGTCGCGCGTTCTCTTTGACCACCGCCGCGGCCTTCTCCAACATTTTCGGATCGGCGCCGTTACCCGGCACATGGACCCCCGGGCCTAACGCGTCGTCACCGGCGCCTGCACCCGCCCCGTGCTGCAACTGCCTCACCAGGGCCGCCGGATCACCCTTTGCCACCCGCGCTTCGGCATATCGCGCGAAATGTCCCACGCCTGCGGCCTGTCCGCTCCACATATATTGACTGGAGGGCTCCGTCATGATGGGTTTCAGGGAAGCCTCATCGCCTTCGATGTAGAACAGTTTCGGCCGGGTTCCCTTTTCGGTCTTCCGGGCGGTCACTTGTTCCCGGGCCAGAAGCTGCGAAATCTCCGACAGGGGGTCGTCCAGATCGCCGGAGACAATCGCGTGTTCCGGGCACACATTGACGCAAGCCGGTTCCAGTCCAATGTCCACCCGGTGCGCGCAGTAGTTGCATTTGGCCGCGGTGTGGGTGTTGGGGTCGATGTACAGCGCGTCGTAGGGACAGGCCTGCATGCAGGCTTTGCAGCCGATACAGCGTCGGTTGTCAAAATCTACGATGCCATCGTCTCGGGTGTAGAGCGCGGTCACCGGGCAGATCTCCACGCACGGTGCATCTTCGCAGTGATTGCAGCGCATCACGGAAAACAATCGCCGGGTGTGGGGGAAGGCACCTTTTTCGATGTACTTCACCCAGGTCCGATTCACCCCGATGGGGACCTCGTGCTCCGCTTTGCACGCGACGGTGCAAGCATGGCAGCCGATGCACTTCCGGTTGTCTATGATGAAACCAAAGTTCATAGAGGGCTCCTCATCTTTGAGAACTGACGCAATGTGTGAGTTGGAGTGGGACTTGAGAATATAAGCAGAAAGCCCGCCTGCTGCAACTGCTTTTTCCTCAGCCTATGTTTCACGCGCATAAATGGATTGCATTTCCGGGGACTACGGTAGCCTCTTGCTCAGAATGCCGCCGAACCAGATTTCGTTGTTCCGGTTCACGCTGTTCTCCGGCACCACCACCCAGTTGATGCTGGGGGTCAATGTGAAGACCGAGATGTTGAAATCGGTGGAAAAGTTCAGCTCGATGTCACTGATGCCGGAGCTGACGCCGTACTGCCCGTTATTGTATCCGGCAGCGATCTTGAGCAAAAACAGCCGCTCTCCCATGGGAACGAATTGTTCCAGCGATAGGCGGACGTAGAGATCATCTCCGAGATTGAAATCATAGAAGAACGTGACGGTCGGGAAGAGCGGGATATTTTGCAGCGTCAAGCCCACAAACCCTTCCGGAGAATAAGCATTGTCAAAATCATCGATACGCGGAAAGAAGTACTGGTTGAGACCGACAGTCAAACCGAAGCTCGGGCTCAGACTGCGGAAGTATTTCAACGTCAGGTCAATTTCATCGATGTCTTTGGCGCGATGCCTGCCCTTGATTTCATCCCGGTTGCTGAAAGCCGTTTGCCCCACGATCAGCGTCTCGAAGCCCGTCGAGCCAAACACGTAGTGCAGTGCCCCTCTGAGAGCCGGCTCGTTATCCGGTAAAACATCGAAACCACGCCAGATATTTCTGCTCACCACGCCGAAGCTGACCTTCCCTCCCGGTGGGGCGTACAATTGGCTCCACAGCGGCGAGACAAAACACGCAGCACAAACGAACATCCCCATGGAGACGGCAGTCTTTACTCGCATCGTCTACTCCATCGTATAAAACGAATCGCGGAATACCGTTTTTGGGCAAAAAACATACCAGTTTTGACCTCCAACCGAAAGCGGCTTTACCTCTTGTTATTAAAGAAAATTCAACGGATTGGGTGCACTGTGAGAGAAGTGGCCTTTTATGGCAAAACCACCCTTTTTTACTACAAATGCCACAAAATCGTAACAAACTCATCGGGTCCCCCCGGGTTCGAAAAAACCGTAAGCGCTTGTTTTTCCGAGCTGTGAACCTGGTGCCCGGTCGCGATGAGTGCCTGGCATTCCTTTTGCTCATTCACTCTGACCTGCCGGGGACCTCTGTTCCGAGATGCAAACAAAACCGGAGGCGCCAAGTTGAGAAGTGCAATTGTCCCATCCGTTCTGAGCCTTACTTTCGCGCTTTTCTTATCGTTGCAGACGCAGACGCAAGCCCAGGAAAAGCCAAAACACGGGGTTTACATCAAGGTACTGGAAGCTGATGAAAACGATTTCGGCGGCGTGTGCTCGGCGCTGGAGGAGGGCATCGCACGTAGTTCGCTGAAACTCGTCGGCAAATGGGATTTGGACACCGCAAACCCGTATGATTACCTCGCCCGCGTCTATGTACTGAATGACTCCGCGTTTACGGCCGCAGTCGCGCAATTGGAAGGCCCGCGCTTTCTGGCGGTGGCTCACCGCATCGCGGTCTACCAGGGACCCGGTCAAAAATCTGTGCTGGTCAACATGGTGAATCCCGAAGCCATCGCACGGGTTTACTTTCACAAGCTGCCGGAGGACCAGTACCAACAGATGTTGCAAAAGGCGGCGGAAGTCAGGCAGCAGATGACAGAGCTCATCATCAGCAGCGTGCCAGGCAAGGAAATCAACCAGGAGACCGCGCCGCTGCGGGAAGAAAAAGCGCTGAACGGCTACAACGGCGACGGGATGGCGAAGGTGATGGCCTTGTTCAAAGATTTTGAGGGCAGCCTGCACAAAGTGCGCAACGAGAAAATCAAAGACGACGTGGATGCGAGCTTCGAGCGCGTGTGCCAG
>CAYQOI010000502.1:0-3080 GCA_964419085.1 uncultured Cytophagia bacterium
TGGGCATGTTGAAGCTCGGTGGCATCCACGTTCCGCTGACCCTGGAGGTGCTGGTAGTGTTGAGCTGGGCGCTGATCCTGGACGCGCCCCACGTCTGGGCGACGTTGGGTCGTACCCTGTTTGACCCGGATGAGTGGCGGGTGCGAGGGCGCGAAATCCGCTTTTCCTTCATCTGGTTTCTGGTGGGGCCGGCCGCGATCTTGCTTCCCTACCTGGTAGGTGATGTCACCGCCAGATTCGGGCTTCCACTCCCGGAAGCGACCCTGGCCCTGGGCGGCATCTTCTTTTTCGTGTTTTTCCGGCTCTGGGCCTACTACCACGTGGTGCGGCAGCACTGGGGGTTTTTCACCCTGTACAAACGCAAAGCGGACGAACGCGGGGCGCTGACCTACCAGGTCGACCGCTGGTTTTTTAATCTCAGCCTCTACATGCCGCTGGTGCTGTTCCTCACCAGCACGTTCTACGAACAGACGCCGGGCTTCCCCCCACTCGGCATGAGGACACCCATCGTCGGCGGCGTGAGCCTGGGCGCGGTCCTGCACCCGCTGGCGTGGACAGCCTTTTTGGGCGTCATTCTGTTCTACCTCGGTTTTCAGCTCAAACTCTGGCGCGACGGCCAGGTGCTCAACGGCAGCAAATTGCTCTACATGGCGCTCATCGTGCCCCTGCATTTTGTGGCGTTCAGCCATCCCATTCTGGCAGTCTTCGTGGTGCCTCTGGTCACCGTGGGTCACAACATCCAGTACCACTGCATCGTCTATTCCTTTGCGCAAAACAAGTACCGGCCCAAAACCGCAGCGGCCTATCGCTGGGTGAAGCTGCTGTTCAAGAATTTCGCGGTCTATGCCCTGGTGGGTCTGCTGTTCACCTTCGCGTTCTACCGCGGCCCATGGATCGACTGGCTGAAGGCGGCCACCGGTCTCAAGCTCGATGTGGTTCTGCTCAATTCCATCGGCATGATGGCCGGCATTCGCGACCCGGCGAAACTCGCGCTGGGCGAGCGTATTTTCGCGGCCTTTCTATTGGGCTGGGCCATGCAGCACTACTATCTCGATTCCAAAATCTGGCGGGTTAGCAAAGATAAAGATGTTCAAAGGAACTTGAATGTCTAACTGTTCAAAAACACGGGAGAAACTGCTCACTGACTTTCAAGAAGGGAGGAACCGATGCTTGCTTTTTTTCTTGTTCTCCTGGGGTTGATCACGGTGTCTTGCCAGAAACAAACAGAGGTCCCGGCCGGCTACGACCCGGACCTGTACGCGCAAGCCGTGAAAATCGCGCATTCTCACATCATCCTCGATGGGCACATCGACGTGCCGTACCGGCTGCAGGAAGAGAAGATGGAAGATATCTCGCAGGCTACCGAAGAGGGCAACTTCGATTATCCACGCGCCAAGAAAGGCGGCCTGGACGCGCCGTTCATGTCCATCTACATTCCCGCGGAATTGCAAAAGACGCCGGGCGCGTCCAAAAAGAAGGCCGAGGAGCTCATCGCGATGATGGACAGCATCATCGCGGCCAATCCCGACAAATTCGCCAAAGCCGGCACGCCGGATGACGTGCGTGCCAACTTCCAGAAGGGGTTGATTTCGATGCCGTACGGCATGGAAAACGGCTCGGGCATCGAAGACGACCTGAGCAATCTGGCCTACTTTTACGACAAAGGCATCCGCTACATCACGCTCACCCACAGCAAAAAGAACCTGATCTGCGATTCGTCCTATGACCCGGAAAAGGGCTGGAACGGCCTGAGCCCCTTCGGCAAAAAGGTCATCCCCGAGATGAACCGTCTCGGGATCATGGTGGACATCTCGCACGTCTCCGATTCCACCTTCTACCAGGCCTTGCGCCTCTCGAAGGTGCCGGTGATCTGCTCTCACTCCAGCGTGCGCCACTTCACGCCCGACTGGGAGCGCAACGTCAGCGACGACATGCTGAAGGCGCTGGCCAAAAACGGCGGCGTGATCCAGATCAACTTCGGTTCCGCCTTTCTCACCGCGGAGGCAAACCGCTACAGCCTGGCCTTCTACAAACACCGCAGCGATTTCATGGAGGAACACGGCATCACCAATCCCAACGACCCCAAGGTGAAGGAGGAAATGGACGCCTACCGGAAGGACAAGCCCTATCCCTACGCCAACGTCGAAGACGTGGCGGACCACATCGACTACGTGGTCAAGCTCATCGGCATCGACCACGTGGGCCTGGGCTCGGATTTCGACGGCGTCGGCGACTCCCTCCCGACCGATCTGAAGTCGGTGGCCGATTACCCCAACCTGGTCTACCACCTGCTCAAGCGGGGCTACTCCGAAGAGGATATCGCCAAGATTTTGGGAGAAAATGTGTTGCGCGTGTGGCAGAAGGTGACCGAATACGCCCAGCAACACAAGATGGCCAATTGAGCAAAACCCACGCCGGGAGCGATGCTCAGCTCCCGGTTTTCTTTTCCAGGTGCTCCAGAGGAAGGACCGTGGTTTCTTTGGGGCTGGAGAGCACGATGTCGGTGCGGGTGTTCACCACGCCGGGCCACGCCTGAATGCGCGAAAGCAGCCGTTCCAGCGTGGCCGTGCTCTCGGTTCGTACTTTCAGCAGATGCGAACCCTCGCCGGTGATCGCGTGGCATTCGAGGATCTCGTCCTGCTCGCGGGCCCGCTCGATGATCTGCCTGTAGTATTTGGAGGACTCCGCGGTGATAAAAATGAACGCGGTCACCTCCAGGCCCAGTTTCCGGGCGTCCAGCACCGCATGGTAGCCTTTGATGATGCCCGCCTCCTCCAGCTTCCGCATCCGCTCGCTGATGGTGGGAATGGACAGGCTCACCTCTTCCGCCAGAACGTTGCGCTTGGTTCTGCCCTGTAGCTGCAGCCTCTGCAGCAGCGTCAGATCGATTTTGTCGAGTCTGCTCGAGGGCATCAGAGGACCTCCTTGGGAAGTTCACTGCCGTTCTTCTGCTTCTTTTCCAGTGTGCCCTGCAGCAAGCCGGGAAGGTCCAGTCCGGTGGCGGTTTTTAGCTGTTCCAGAATCGCCACGGCAGAGCCGGTCAGGTTTCTTACGTGCGTTGGGAGCCCGTTGCCGTTACC
>CAYQOI010000503.1:0-3068 GCA_964419085.1 uncultured Cytophagia bacterium
AACGAGTTGGATGCGCTGGGCATCGGGCGCCCGAGCACGTACGCCATCATCATCAGTACGTTGCTCATGCGCAAGTACATCGAAAAGGCGCAGAGGCAGTTGGTACCCACGGAACTTGGCAGAACGGTGAACAAGATTCTGATCCGGTATTTCTCATCGCTTTTCAATGTCGATTTTACCGCGCATATGGAAGAAGACCTCGACCAGATCGAGGCGGGCAAGAAGGTGTTTACTCAGGTCGCGGAAGAGTTTTACCTTCCGTTCCAACAAGCGCTGGAAGAAGTGAGCTCCAAGCAGAACGAGCTGAAAGACGCGGTGCAGGAGGAGACCGAGGAGAAATGCCCCAAATGCGGACGGGATTTGATCATTCGCTGGGGACGCAACGGTAAGTTTATGGCGTGTAGTGGCTATCCCGACTGTAAGTACACCAAGCCGTTGGAGGAGCCCGAGCCCGTCGACGAGAAGTGCGATGTGTGCGGTCGGCAGATGGTCATCAAGCACGGAAGGTTCGGCAGATTTTTGGCCTGTTCCGGCTACCCCGAATGCAAGAACACCAAGCCGTTGTCCATCGGCGTCTCCTGTCCCGTGGAAGGCTGCTCGGGCGTGTTGGTGGAAAAGCGCTCGCGCCGCGGGCGTGTTTTTTATGGATGCAGCAATTACCCGGATTGCAAATTTGCCACCTGGAACCGACCGGTAAACGTCCGCTGCCAGAATTGTCAGAATCCGTACCTGGAGCTGCGCGCGACGCAGGCAAAGGGGGAGTACCTGTTCTGTCCGGTGTGCAAATCCGAATACGCGAAGGAAACCGAGGAAGCGTATCGTGAAGTCGCTTACGGTTAGCGGCCTTGGCCGTCATATCACTTCTTTTTTGACCTATCTCGAATCGGAGCGCAATGCTTCGCCGTTTACCATCGCTTCCTATGGGACGGATCTCACGCAACTGCGGCGTTTTCTTCAGACTTCCGGCCACGACACCGTCACCCGGAAGGCGCTGCGGGCTTTTCTGGCCGATCTGGCGCAACAGGGCCTGGGTCCGGCCTCTATCAATCGCAAGCTGGCGTGTCTGCGTTCTTTCTTCAAGTATTTGTGCGCGCATGAGTTGCTGGAAACGAACCCGGCGCATTCGTTGTCATTTCTGAAAAAAGAAAAACGGCTTCCGGGCTATTTCTCTTACGAGGCGATTCTAAAAGCCCTGCACCTGCCCGACACCCGGACCTATGAGGGGGCCCGCGCGAGAATCATCATCGAGCTATTTTACGCCACCGGCATGCGGTTGCGGGAACTCGTGGGATTGAATGTGGAAGATGTGGATTTCTCGAATGCTGTGGTGCGGGTCACGGGAAAGGGAGGCAAGCAGCGCCTGGTGCCGCTGGGCAAGCGCACAGCAAAGAGCCTGCAGGACTATCTGGCGTGCCGCAGTGCATTTCTGGCAGCGTGCCATCAGGAGCAGCACGCGCTGATTTTGGATGACCGGGGAAAGCGCGTGGCCCCGCGCGCAGTGCAGCGGATCGTCAAGAAGTATCTGGCTCGTGCGTCGGGCGATGAGTCCGCGTCACCGCACATGTTGCGGCATTCCTTTGCCACGCATTTGCTCGAAGAAGGCGCGGATCTGGTGGCGGTCAAGGACATGCTGGGGCATGCCAATCTTTCTACCACGCAAATCTACACACATTTGACGGTTCATCGGCTGAAAAAAGTGTACGAACAGGCACATCCACGTGCACAGAAATAATTCGCAGAATTCGTGATTCTTATGTCTTATCCGTTTTGATTTTTAAGAACCAGAACGATGAAGGAGGACCCTATGCGTATCACGTTCACCGCGCGGCACTATAAGGCTCCGGAACGGTTGAAAGAATATGCAGAGAAGAAGGTTCGCCGTCTCAAACGTTACTACGATGGAATCATCGAGTGCGAGATCGAATTGGATTATGAGAAATTGGTCCAGGTGGCGGAAATTTCCATCAAAGTATATGGGCAGAAACTTCTGGCCGTCGAAAAGACGGAGGATATTTATAAAAGCATCGACCTTGCTGTCGACAAGTTGGAACGCCAGCTCAAGAAGTACAAGGAAAAGCTGCGCGGGCACAATCGCGAGAAAGTTGCGCTCGGGGACCTCTCATCTCTGGAACCAGAACAGGGGGGCTGAGCGTCTAAGAGTTGAAGGTCGGCTAACTCAGGGATGTTCAAGGCGTTATGCTGAGACTTACGGTCGGACAACTTTTTAAGGAAAACAAGGCCTCGCTGCACCTGGAGCTTTTGAACAACGAGGCCAGTTTTGGCAAGCTTATCCGGGAAGGAGACTTGCACCGTCCGGGGCTGGCTCTCTCTGGATTTGTGGATGTCTTTACCTACCAGCGTGTGCAGATCATCGGAAACACCGAAAACGCCTACCTGAAAAAGATGTCGCCCGCCGAAAGAAAGCGGGCGATTTCGACTCTGATGTCTTTCGACATTCCCTGTATCATCGTTACCGAAAACAATGAACTGCCCGAGGAGCTTTTGAATAAAGCCACCGAGAAGGGCATCAGTGTTTTCCGCACGCCGTTCAAGACCACCAAGCTGATGCATCTGCTCAGCGATTATATGGATGAGAAGTTTGCGCCGACCATTTCGGTGCACGGGTCTCTGGTGGATGTCTACGGCATCGGGCTGCTGTTTACCGGCCGAAGCGGCATCGGAAAAAGCGAAATCGCCCTGGACCTGGTGGAAAGGGGGCACCGGCTGGTGGCCGATGATGTCGTGCTCATCTCCCGCAAGGCCGAAGGCGTGCTCATCGGCACCGCCAACGAGATGCTCCAGCAACACATGGAGATTCGCGGTCTGGGGATTATCGATGTGCAGAAGATTTTCGGCATTCGCTCCATCAGATTGCAGAAACGGGTGGAAGTCGAGGTGCATTTGGAAGAATGGGACGATGAGGCCGACTACGACCGCACCGGGTTGAATGAAGAGACCGGAGAGATTCTGGGGGTCGAGATTCCTCTGGTGCGGCTGCCGATCTTTCCCGGAAAGAACATCACCGTGATCGCGGAAGTCGTGGCCATGAATCAGTTGCTCAAGGTTTA
>CAYQOI010000504.1:0-3065 GCA_964419085.1 uncultured Cytophagia bacterium
ACACTGTTTTGCTCTTTTAACCGGATACTAATGAGCCGGGATAATTCACAAATTGGGTGTTTAGGGTCGATTCCTGCGAGCTCCGCTGTCACTCAGAGGAGTCTTGTTTGTTAAAAAGATTCCTCCTGAATGACAGGCGATTTGTGATTTATGGGGTCCAACAAACTTGACAGTCTTTGACAAACTTATGATGGGCACCGGTCTGAAGTCCCCTTCTCTTGGGAAGCAAAAGAGAGGGATTTAGGGGGGGAGTTCTGGCGGAGGATATCATAAAACAAGCCGACAGAACACGGCAACCCGAATAATTCATGAAACGCGACGCTGTCATTCCCGCGGAAGCGGGAATCCATTTAAAAACAGCACATTGAAGTGTCACGTGGATGGCCGCGTTCGCGGACATGACATTTGGGGCTGCTTGCCCGGAATTCAGCTTAGAAAACGTCCAGATCGCGGCCGGAGACCACCTTCCCTTTGTAAAAACGGGCAATCTCGCGCAACAGCTCTTCCTCTGAAGTTCCCCACAAAAGCTGGTGGTAGAGAATAAGCAGGCCGGGCTTGGCTCTCGCAGCCAGCTTCGCCAGTTCCACCGCGGACGTGTGAAAGGCCGCGTGGTAGCGCTGCCACACCCGCGGCCGGCTCTCGAATCCTTTCTGCGAATAGACCTCGTGAATCAGCACGTCGCAGCCGTGGCAGTTTTCCACGATGGCTTCCGTGGGCGCGGTGTCTCCGGAGATGACGATGGTGCGGTCCGGCGTCTCGAAACGGAAACCGAACGCCTGGGGCCAGGAGCCGTGTCGTACCAAGAAGGCGGTGACCCTAACGCTCTCGTCCTCGTAGATGCGTCCGGGCTTGATTTCGTGCGCCTGGACCTTGTAGCCTTCCGTGTTTGCGGGCTCCAGTCCGTCGATGCGGATGCGGATGTCCTGTTCGTAGGCTTTGAGCAGGTGCGCGGCCATGTCTTTGATTCCCGCGGGACCGTAGAGCTGCAGCGGGTGCGGTCTCTCCAGCACCCAGGGGGTGAAGATGAGATCGGCCAGACCCACGGTGTGGTCGGAATGCAGATGCGTGATGAATGCGCGGTCGAGCTTTTGCACCGCCAGACCCTGGACGCCGTTTCGGTGGGCTGCCGCGGCTCGCCGCACCAGCCCGGGTCCGGCGTCCACCAGGTAAGGTTGCCCATTGACCACGATGGCCACGCACGGGCCGGAGCGATCCGGATCCGCGTTGGGCGTGCCTGTGCCCAGCAGGACGATCTGCGTGACCGGCGTGGCCGCCGTCCCGACATCTTGTGCGCACACCGAGGAAATCGTCGCCGGGATGAACGCGAGAACAGCGACAAAGACTCTAAGCAATCCAAAGCCTGCCGTTTTCATCAGTAACCCTCCAAAGTGTTTAGGGTAGGCTTCAAGTTAGCTGAGCCACCGCGATGTGTCAGCGCAGCACCGCAAGTTTGCCCATGGCCTTCTCTCCGTTGCCTACCACATAGAACAGGTAGATTCCCGACGGCACCGCACGACCCGCCTCGTCCTTCAGGTCCCACCGCACGCCGCCGTCTCCGTCCGTTTCTCGCAGGGTTCGCAGCAACCGACCCGATGCGTCCAAGATGCGCACCGTGGCCTCCTGCGTCAACCCGGCGATGGTAACGAAATCTTGCGGCAAATCGCTGCGCACCGGGTTTGGGTAGGCGAACACATCTCTCAGGTCAGGACTGCTGAAAATGAGCCCCGCGGAGTCTCCCAAGCCGGGTCTGACCGCCACTCCCTCCTGGCTTCGCACGTTCCGAACCGTGACCACGTACGCAACCCCGAACGGCCCGAGGGGAGAGCTCGGATCTGTCTGCAGGAACACGCTGCGGGAGTCGTCAGGGCTGAGGCCGGCCGAAATGACCTCGATGTTGGGCTGGACAGTGTAGTTTTGCACGTCGGATGCAGAAGCCGGGTCCAGGGGTGTGTTGAACTGCAAGAGGATCTGTGACGGGCTGAGCAAGGTCGCGCGCACCAGGTAGGGCGCGGGCGAACGCGGGGGGACCACAAACTCCGCGGTGCTGCGCTGGGGATCGATGGGCGTGCCTGCCGCATCGAACACGTCTTTCACCGAGACGCGATGAAGGCCGGCCGGCAGCTCCACCGGACTGGTGAGAATCACCTGCTTGCCCCCTTTGTGGCGCACGGCTGAAGCCGGGGTGCCGATATTCTCGATATCAAAATGGGTTTGGTCTGCCACCGAAGCATCCATCTGCGTGCTGAAGGTGACGTCTATCTGGTCGGGTGAAGAAAACGTCGCCATCTGCACGAACGGCCGGACACCGGGCGTGACGTTCACCGCGGCCGCAGGCAGGCTTTCCATGGGCGAGCGCGAAGAATCCACCGCGGTCACCGTGTACCAGTAGCGGACGTCGGGCCGGACGGTCGAGTCCAGAAAGGGGGGATGTGCCGCGATTGCCAGGAAGTTCAGGGCCTGCGGATCGGTGCCGCGGTAGACCCGAAAGCCGTCGGGCGAATTCTGTGGCAGCCAGTTGAGCCGGACCAGCGTGGAATCCAACGGCCGGGCACTCAGCGCTGACGGCGTCAGCGGGCCGGTGAAGGTGGACGCCAGCCGGAACCCCGCGACCGTCTCGCCGGTGTCGAAATAGAACTCGTTTGCGCCGTCGCGGTCGAAATCCCCCACCACCGCCGCGTTGCTGCGTGCGGGCGCGGCATGCCAGACCGCGCGGTACGAGGCTGCTGCAGGGTCGTAGTCCACGAGATAGAAATCGGGAAAGACGCTGATCAGGATCTCCGGACGCCCGTCGCTGTCCACGTCGCCGGAGGAAACACCCGCATCGAAATCTTGCGGCGACTGAAAGCCGAAGAAGGCCTGTTCCCAGACCGGTGCGAACTCGTCGTCCCGGGTGTGCTTGTAGATGCGGTACAGCCAATGGCGGGCGTCGAACTCGCTTTCGCTGTTTAGACTCGGGTCGGAGTGGCTCCCCACCACGAACTCCTCGACGCCATCGCCGTCGTAGTCCCCGTGCGACAGGTAATCGATGGTGTCCAACAAGGGCATCCGGTCCGACCAGGTAAACT
>CAYQOI010000505.1:0-3049 GCA_964419085.1 uncultured Cytophagia bacterium
CCTACCCTGGAGTTCGACGCCTCCCCAGACACGTTGATGTTTGGCGAGCCGGTCTTTCTGCAGTGGCATACAAACGGCTTTCAGGTTGCCATCGACCAGGGTGTGGGCTTGCGCGGTCCGGACGGTACCGAAGAGGTGGTCTTCCAGAATCCCGGAAAGAAAGTCTTCACGGCCATCGCGTTTGGCGAAGACGATACGAGAACGACCAAACAGGATTCGGTTTTTATAAAAGAATTACCCACGCCACCCCTGCCGGTGGTCGTGATTTCCGCCACCAGCCAGGTCACCGTTGACTCGGCCGCCACCATCACCTGGTTCACCCAAAACGCGGACTACGTGGTGGTGGATTACGTGGACAATCCGGGATTGCAGGGCAGCGCCGAAGTGGTGTTCAGCACACCCGGTATTCGTATCGTCACCGCCACCGCGTTCAATGCCGCGGGTTTCGCTTCGGCTTCCGACACCATCGAGGTGGTGGAGCCCGAGGTGAACCCGGTGGACGACATCATCGTCGCGGCAAATGTCAGCGTACGGGCCGACCGAGGTGAAGCGGGCTTTGCCGACCTGGGCGCGGCTTCAGTACAGGTGGAGACGCCGGGCCGCTACAGAGTCGTGGCGGAAGTCTGGTACAACAGCGGCGACTCGCAATTGAACGAAAGCTACTACCTGGAGATGCGCGACGCGAGCGGCACGCTGGAGTTGCCGCATGACGCCAACGCAGGCATACACCGGGTCGTGGCCGATGAGCCGGGCGAGCCCCACACGGCCTCCCGCAACAGCGGCATCTTCAGACTCTCTGCGGGGACGCATCAGATCGACGTCTACCATTACGCCAAGATCGCCGAAATTTACCCGCAGTTCTTGAACGGCCCGATTACCGGACCCGAAAGCGTTAAGATCCTTGGATTCAGGTTGGTGTATGTGGGCGAGTAGCTAACCGAACGAGAATCCCTCCATAGAAGCAAGGCGGAGCCGCTGTCACAGGTTTCAAATCTGGCAGCGGCTTTTCTTTTAGTGCTCCATCGGTTGAGCATCTTGAAGCTTGAGAAAGGGCCGGCGGTTTTGTATCTTCCTGAGCAGCACATTTTGCGAAATGAAGTGTCCAAAACTGAGGTGTAGATGAGCGACTACATTCGACTGGAGAAACGGTACTCGTTCGATGTGTATCCAAAACGCGAGCTCGTTTTGGTGAAAGGCCGGGGCGCGATGGTGTGGGATGCCGAGGGGAAGGCCTATCTGGACTGCGTCGGAGGACATGGGGTGGCCAATCTCGGGCACGCCAACGAACGCGTCCTCGCGGCCCTGAACGCGCAGGCGGAACAACTGATTACCTGCTCGAATCTGTTCTACAACGACCGGCGAGCACTTTTGCTGGAAAAACTGGTGAGCATTTCGCCGGAGAGCCTCACCCGCGCCTTCTTGTGCAATTCCGGCGCGGAGAGCATCGAGGCCGCGATCAAATTTGCGCGCTTTACCACCGGCCGCACCGATTTTGTGTGCGCGGACATGGGGTTTCACGGCCGGACGCTCGGTGCCTTGAGCGCAACCTATAAATCCGAGTACCGGGAGGCCTTTCAGCCGCTGGTGCCGGGCTTTTCTTTTGCACAATTCAACGACGCCGAGAGCTTTTCAGCCCTGGTGACTGATAAGACCGCAGGAGTGATTCTGGAGGTGGTACAGGGTGAGGGCGGCATCCGCGTAGCCAGGCCCGAGTTTCTCAGACACCTACGCGATCTGTGTGACCGCACCGGTGCGTTGCTGATCATCGATGAAATTCAGTCCGGGTTCTGTCGTACGGGCAGAATGTTCGCTTGCGAGCATTTCGACCTGCAGCCCGACATCCTTTGTCTCGCCAAGGCAATCGCGGGCGGACTTCCGATGGGCGCGGTTGTGTGCTCGCAGAAGGTGAAGGTACCCGTAGGCAAACACGGCACCACGTTTGGCGGCAACCCGCTTTGCTGCGCCGCCGCGTTGGCCGCCATCGACTTTATGTTAGAAAAGCGTTTGGCCGCGCAAGCTGAGGAGAAAGGGGAGTACCTGCTGGCGCAACTTCGGAGAGCCCGGCTCGCCCAGGTGAAAGAGATTCGCCATTTGGGGTTGATGATAGGAATCGAATTGACCGGGCCCGCGCAGCAGGCAATCATGCGTCTCATGGAGGCTGGTGTGCTGGTTTTCCCCGCGGGGAAAAGCGTCATTCGCGTCTTTCCCCCGCTGGTGGTCACATATGCGGAGCTGGATTTTCTGGCTGAAAAGCTGATTGAATGCCTGGGTTAGGAAGCTCCCACTAACCCTTATGGTTGCTCGCCTGGGTCAACATAATGGATTCCACTTCCTTGTTGAGTCGGCGTAAGCCCTTCTTGATCTCGGCGTACTTTTCGAAAGGGCCATCGATTTCTTTTGAAAAGTCGCAGGTTTTCTCCAGTGCCAATGCCTGCTGGCAGAGTCGCTGGGTCTCGAGGTAGTGACCCAATTGGTAAGCACATTTTGCCATCTGGTAAAGGCAGTCTACTTGATAACTCACACTTTTGTATTTCGTCTCGGTGAGGAGGGTGTGCAGCTTTTCGAAACATTGGCTGGCGTCCTGCCATTGCCCGAGCTTCTCGTGAATGCACCCTAGTTTGTACAACAGCGAGGGGTTTTGCGGGTAACGGCGGTAGAGTTGTTGAGAGATTTCCAAGGCCTTGTCGTACTGCCCTTCGTTGAAGTAAACCGTGGCCAGACCGAACATGCCGTCGGTTTTCAGGAACCGGCCCTTTTCCACCGCCATCTGGATCTGATGGAGCCCCTTTTGCCGCCCGTTTTTTGAAAACGGCAGCATCCGCAACAGTTTGGACTTGGCCGCCAGCCAGTAATTGAAGAGGCCCAGCCCGTAGTAGGCATCGTAGAAGTCCGGGCTAAAGGTCAAAGATTTTTGAAAGTTTGACTTGACCCGGGCGCCATCCTTGAATGCCTTCATCCATTTCCCCCGTTCGGCGTAGTAGATGCTGCGGGAGCCGAACGCACATCCCAGATAGAAATAGTTTTTGCCGTCGCGTTTGTTCTTCTTGAT
>CAYQOI010000506.1:0-3025 GCA_964419085.1 uncultured Cytophagia bacterium
ACTCGATGATTTTGTAAATAAACCCAAACCCCCCGGCCAGGACCACCAGGATGGTAAGCGCCAAAATGATTTTCATCTTTCCACTTAATCTGCTCATCTCGCTACCTCTCCTATTGTTGCCGTTGCTCGGCCTTGATCACGTCGATGTTGTAAATGTTCTCCGGGACTTGTTTGACCCAGCTGCCCAGCCACTGCACGTAGGCGGTGATGGCCAGCCCCCGTTTGTTGGGGACCTTCACCTTTTCGGGAACGTAAGTCCCTGCACCTTGTTCGGCCAGGGCAGCAGCCTGCTTCTTTGCATCTTCCAGCGTGTCATACTCCTTGCCATCGCTGGCCCCGTCCGGCCCGATGATCCACCATTTGTCGCCGTCCTCAAAAAACCAGGGGTAGCCCGGCATCACGGAAAACGGCGAGGTGTAGCGGGGCTCGTAGAAATGCGCGATGTGCCAGTCGTTGGAATGCCGGCCCGCCTCGCGAATAAGGTCCGGTCCCACCCGTCGTGTCCCGAACAGATGCGGCAGATTCATCTCGTTTTCATACTCTTCGGCGGTGGAAACCGGCCCGAACCTAAGATCTTCATTGGAAACGGGACGAATGTACTGCGAATGACAGTGCCAGCACCCTTCGGCGATGTAGGTCGCTTTACCCAGCTTCAGCGCCTGGATAAACGACTGCTGATTGGGCTCGCCGAAATACTTCTTGAACTGCGTCGGGTACTGTTCCGCAAGGTCATAAAACGCCAGCGGGATCTCCTGCGTGATCTCCTCCACCGACTTCATCGGGATGTCGCGCAGGGTCAGGATCGGGAGAAAACCCTGAATGAAAAACCCCAGCACGAACGTGATCAGACCCGCCACCAGGAAAAGTGCGCCAAACCGTTCCATCGATTGCCTCCTTCAAACTTTGTGCTCGACTCCAAGCTAACATCATTCACGCAGGCTCGGTGGCCAGAACCGGTTCGCTGGCCTGCGCCGGACTCGGCTTTCTCGCGGTCGCCCACATGTTGTAGAACAAGATGACCTGGCCCACGATGATCATCAGACCGAAGAGCGTGCGTCCCATCCAGAACGGAATAGAAAAGTTGATGGAATCGGCCCAGGGCGCCAGACTCCGCCAGGTGTACCCTTGCACCAGCCCGGCTGCGAGCAAGTCGACGAACATCAGGGACAGCCCGATGGTGGTCAACCAGTAGTGCCAGGTGTTCAGCCGTGCGGAATGCCATTCTCGCTGCACAACGCGGGGCCACAGGTAGTGGATCATGCCCATGATCCAGAATCCAAAGACGCCGAACATCACCAGATGCGCATGCCCCACCACCCAGTCGGTGAAATGAATGATCTGTTGGAAGGTGAGGGTCACCTGAAACGAGCATTGCAAGCAAGTGATGAAGTACATGATCATGCCTGTGTAAAACCAGCGGATGCTGAGATTCGAGCGCACCATATCCGTGCGGCCGAACAGCGTCCCGAAGAAGTTCACGATCACGGTGGCTACGGTGATCTCGATGGCGATGGTCGCCACGATGGCCGCGTACTGCGCATACATCGGGATGGGACTCAACAGAAAATGGTGCACGCCCTGCATGGGGTAAAAGAACGCAATGCCCCAAAAGCCGATGAGCGAAAGCGCGTGACTCCAGATGGGTTTCTTGAGAATCAGAGGCACGAAAAAGTACATCAGCCCCCACCCGATGGGCGTCACCAGCAAGCCCACCAGATCGTGAATAAACAAACCGGTGATCGCGGCCCCGGCCGTGCCCGCGGTAAAAAACTGCGGGAAGTAGTTGCCCATCACATAGGTCAGGGCCGTCCAGATAAAGGCCGCGAGAAAATACCAACTACTGACGTACAGGCCTCTCTCCTGAGTCTTGATGATCGGCACGATCAGATTCGCCACCACCAGCACCCAACCGACCACGACCAGCGGATCTACGAATATCGGGGTTTCGCCCCATTCGATGGCCTGAGCAAAGCCCGCCAGAATTCCTCCCAGGGTGAGCACGACGATGGCCTGCCAGGCCCAGAAAATCAACCACCCCAGCTTGTCACTCCAGATTGGGCGTTTGGTGAGCCGCGGAATGGCATAGAGCACGCCGGCTAAAAACGCGTTGGCGATAAATCCGTACGCGGCCATGTTGGTGTGAACCATGCGCAGCCGGCCGGCAGACAACAGTTCCACGCCGGGAAACGGGTTCAAGCGATTGAGGGTCAGAGAAAAAGAGAGTCCCGCCAGAAGCAGGGTCGCGAAAAAAACCATGCTCGCGACCAGATGCGCCTTGACCAATCCCATATTCACCAGTGGGCGTTCTTCCGTTTTCATCATTTCCTTTCTCCTTGTTTGGTGCTCGGTCCCGTGCCTACTCTCCGGTACGCAGCGACAAGACAAATGAGATCAGATTCCACACATCGTCGGGTTTCAGCGGACTGTCGGGCGAGAGGTTTTGAAAAAAATCGGCATAGGATGGCATCGCGGTTCCGTTCAGTCCGGTCATGAAGGTGCGGTAGATGTCCTTGGGAGAGGGGCCGCTCTTCAAACTGCCTTTGGTGAAATCGAACGGTTTCTGTTTGTGCCCCCACACATCCGGCTCCAGCGTTCCTGCGGAGCTGCCATCGCCCCGGCCCGACTCGCCGTGGCAGTTGTAGCAGCCCAACAGGGTGTACACTTCCTTCCCGCGTGCCACCGATTCCGGCGACCCCAGCCACGGCGGGGGTTCCGGGAGAAAAATCGGCGGCTTGGGTTTGCGCTTCTGCCACACCGGGGAGAACGTCTTGATGTAGGCCACCACGCTGAGCCGCTCTTTTTCGGAAAGCAGAGCAAAGCGCGGCATGGCCGTCCGGTGTAGCCCACGCGTGATGGTCTTGTACAGATCCTCATCGGTGGGCAGCGAACCCGACGGCGTCGTGCGAAACTTGAAGATGCCGCGGGTAAAATCGCGCGGCTTGGTGATGAGAAAGCGAGCCGCGGGCCCATTGCCATCGCCTTTCACACCGTGGCATCCCACGCAGTAGGTCCGGTAGACCTTCTC
>CAYQOI010000507.1:0-362 GCA_964419085.1 uncultured Cytophagia bacterium
CACCCAGCCTGTGGGTGGAAGCACTTACGATGGTCGCGGGGAGTACGTTTACGGAGCGAGAGGGAGCTCACAGGAAGCAGGCGGAGTCGCACAAGGGCGGCTTTGCCGAAGGCATTAGAGATCCAAGCCGAGGACAGCGCATTGCCCTCGGTAATCGTGATGATTACAATCTATAACCCTGAGGGGGGTCCACTAGAATGGAGCAAAAGGGTTTCGAGTGTTGCAAAATCTTCAATCCAAAGAGAAAGGAGGAACGAAACGATGGCTGAGGTGAAAATCTGGCACAATCCGCGCTGTTCGAAAAGTCGACAGGGGCTGGCCTATCTGCGCGAGAAAGGCGACGACGTGGAAATTTTCGAGTA
>CAYQOI010000507.1:372-3018 GCA_964419085.1 uncultured Cytophagia bacterium
TACTTGAAGGAACCCATTGACCCCCGGGAACTGGCCCACCTCATCAGAAGCAGTGGTCAACCCCTGGAGGATTTCATCCGGAAGAACGAGCCGGAATACAAGGAATTGGGCCTGAAAGACAAGACGCTGACACCCGAGACGTTTGCCGAGATCGCGGCCAAGCACCCGAAACTGCTGCAGCGGCCCATCGTGGTCAAGGGAGACAAGGCGGTTCTCGCCCGGCCCGCGGAGAGAATCGACGAGCTGTTCGGCTGAACGGCTGCGGCGAAGGGGCCGGCGTTTTGTAAAGGATAATGATGCATGAATCTGGCATAAGAGGCTGGCTTTCCGAGACTCGCGAGACGTTGCGGGTTGGTCTGCCCATTGTGGCCGCGCAGGTGGTGCAGATGTCCATGGGCGTGGTGGACACGATCATGGCAGGCAACCTGAGCGCCCGTGACCTCGCGGCCGTGGCCGTGGGCGGGAGCCTCTATGTGCCGTTGTTTCTCCTGGTGATGGGCACGCTGATGGCCATCAATCCGGTGGTGGCCCATCTGCACGGCGCGCGCAAGAAGGGGGAAATCGGCATCTACCTCTGGCAGGCCTTGTGGCTGAGTCAATTGCTGGCGATCCCGACCTTTGTGGCGTACCGCAACATGGATTTCCTGTTCGACGTTTTCCACATCAAACCGGCCATCGTCCCGGTGGCCGGGGGCTACCTCCGTGCACTTGGGTTCGGGTTGCCCGCGGCCTTCGGTTATTTTTGTCTGCGTTTTTTCCATGAAGGCCTGCGCGTTTCCAAGCCCGGCATGTTCTTCGCGCTCGTGGGGCTGGTGGTCAACGTGGCCGGCAATTATGTGTTCATGTACGGCCATCTGGGCTTTCCGGCCATGGGCGCAGTGGGTACGGGTTGGGCCACGACTCTCGTGCAGTGGGTGATGTTTGCCTGCATGCTCACCTACACCTTTCGGAAGAAGCACGCGTTGTTCGCCAGCATCCGTGCGGGACTGCAGCGTCCCCGCTGGCGTTTTCAGAAGGAGATCCTGCGCGTGGGCGCGCCCAACGGGCTGAGCATCTGCATCGAAGTGTCGCTGTTTGCCCTGGTCGCGCTGCTGATGGGTTCACTGGGCGTCAAAACGGTCGCGGCACACCAGGTCACCATCAATTTTGCCTCGTTCACTTTCATGATCCCGTTGGGGCTGTCGTTTGCCACCACCGCGCGTGTGGGATTCGCCGCGGGGAAGGGCCGTCTGGATGAAGCCCGGATGCTGGGTTATGTGGGGGTCGGCCTTTCCGTGGTGTTCATGAGTTTGACGGCCTGTTTGATGATGTTCGCGCCGGAGGTCATCGTCCTACTCTACAGCCGGGATCTTGCGGTGAAGGAAATCGCGGTGAAATTGCTGTTCCTTGCGGGCATTTTTCAGATCTCTGACGGCCTGCAGGTGGCGGGCTTCGGCGCTCTGCGCGGGTTGAAGGATACGGCCATTCCGATGCTGGTGAACATCATCGCGTACTGGCTGGTGGGTCTGCCTCTGGGTTACTACCTCGGGTTGGTGCGGGGAATAGGTGCCCCTGGCTTGTGGATGGGACTCATCGCAGGCTTGACCGTGGCGGCCCTGCTGCACAACGTCCGTTTTCACCTACTGACTCGCGGCGCGCGGCGCGATCGCGGCCAGGAGAAGGTCGCGGTCGCAGAGGTTGAGACTATTCCATCTCAAACGCGATGAAGTGGAACTTACCCCGGCGCTCCACCTGCAACACCACCGGATCGTAGACATTGAGTTTCTCCACCGCGGCCTTGAGCTCCGCCAGGGTACCCACAGTCTGGTTGTTTATGGCATGGATGACATCGCCCGGCTGAAGCTCGTCTTCCTCGTAGTACAGATTGGCGCGGTTCGCGACCACCACCCCTGACTTGATGCGCAACGGCGGCAACATGCGTTCGATGGTCTCGTCCAGGTCCAGGCCCAGCAAGCCCAGCCTGGGGATGAGGTTGTTTTTCGGGCTGACCAGATCCGCGAAACGTTCGGGATCGTCGGGACGCTCGCGCACCATGACTTTCAGGATTTTGTTTACCGTTCCCCGCCGAATCTCCAGCAAGACAAAGTCCCCGGAGCCCCGACTGTAGAGATTGACGTCGAATTGCCGGCCGTTTTCCATGCTTTTGCCGTCCAGCGTCAAGATGACATCGCCCACGCGCAGACCGGCTTTATCCGCGGGGCCGGTGGGTTCGACATTTGAAACGACCACGCGCCCCACTTTCGGGAGTCCCAGTCCCGCGGCCAGCAGCGGGGTGATGGTTTGCACCTGCGCACCGATCTCGCCCCGGTGGACACGGCCGGTGTTCTTGATCTGCAAATAGACATTTCGGGCGATGTTGCTGGGCGCGGCGAAACCGATGCCTTCGCTGCCACCGGATTGGGTGAAAATCAGGGTGTTGATCCCGATGACCCGACCCCGGGTGTCCACCAGAGGTCCCCCGCTGTTGCCGGGATTGATGGGCGCGTCGGTTTGAATGTAGATCATGGGATCTTCCGGGCGCAATTGCCGGGCGATGGAGCTCACCACCCCCATCGTGACGCTGTTCTCCAGACCCAGGGGACTACCGAAGGCCAGGACCACCTGGCCTTTGCGAACTTGTTCCGAATCTCCCAGCTCCAGAAAAGG
>CAYQOI010000508.1:0-3002 GCA_964419085.1 uncultured Cytophagia bacterium
GAATCTCGGTGGGCGTGGATGCCCTAGAGATAGACGGGACGTCGTAGCGGTGCGCGACGCGGATGACTTCGGCCTGGAGCACGGGGCTCACCACGTACCGCGCCCCCGCGAGAACGGCAAGCCGCGCGGTTTCGCCGTCCAGAACGGAGCCCACCCCGACGAGCATGGTGTCGCCCATCTTCTCCACGCACTCCTCGATGACCCGCAACGCGTTAGGCGTGGTCATGGTGATCTCGATGGCGGAAAGGCCGCCCTTGTGGATCGCCTCGGCGACCTTCAGGAGTTTTTTGGAATCGCCCATCCGGATGACCGCAACCGCGCCGTCTGCGATGATCTGCTCTACGATTTCTGACCGTGACATGGGGCCTCCGCGTTCATAGTTTGTAAGCTTGCTTTACGAGATTGTATGCCAGGTCCCGGCTCATCCGTCTGGCGTCGTCCAGGTCGATGAGATGCCGGGCCACCAGCCGCGCCAGGAAATTGCAGTCCACCCGCCGCGCCAGGTCGTGGCGGGCGGGAATCGAGGGGAACGCCCGGGTGTCGTCGTTGAATCCCGCGGTGTTGTAGATGCCCGCGATCTCGGTGACCCGCCGGCGAAACCGCACCATCCCTTCGATGCTGTCGTGAAACCACCAGGGCGGTCCCAGCTTCATCGCCGGGTAGTGCCCGGCCAGCGGCGCCAGCTCCCGCGAGTAGGTGGATTCGTCCAGGGTGAACACGATGAGCGTGAAACGGGGGTCGTTGCCGAACGCGTTGAGGAGTTCGTACAGGTTGCGGGTGAACTCCGTCTGCACCGGGATGTCGCCCCCGATGTCCGGGCCGAATCTGTCGAACAACATGCGGTTGTGGTTGCGGAACGCGCCCGGGTGGATCTGCATGACCAGGCCGTCTTCTACGCTCATGCGCGCCATCTCCATCAGCATGTGCGCGGTGAACGCCGCGACGTCTTGCTCCGAGATCTTCCCTCGCAGCGCGCGTTGAAACAGCGCGTCTGCTTCGCTGTCAGACAGCCGGTGGGTGTAGGGCGTGAGCACAGCGTGGTCGGTGGCCACCGCGCCCAGGGCTTTGAACGCCTCTCGCCGGCTCTCCAAAGCCTGCACGTAGCGCCGGTACGAGTCGATCTCGATGCCGCTGACTTCCGAAAGACGCGCGAGGTTTTGCCGCCAATCGGGCCGGCTGAGATCGGTGACCCCGTCCGGCCGAAAACACGGGATGACCTTTCCCGGCCAGGTGCTTTCCCGGATGCTCCGGTGGTGCTCCAGCGTCGACTCCGCGGCATCCGTCGTGCTCAGGACTTCGATGTTGAAGCGGTCGAAGAGCGCCCGCGGCAGGAACTCCGGTCGCTGCAATTTTTCCCGGATGGCATCATAAATCCGCATCGCGGTCTCGCGGCTGAGCTTCTCCTGCACCCCGAACACTTCCGCCAACACATATTTCAGCCAGATCCCGGTGGGTGTTCCGGCAAAAAGGTGCACGTTCTCGCCCACGCGTTGCCAGATCTTTCGGTGGTCGGTTTCCACCGGCGAGCCATCCCGGGCCGGGACGCCCAGCGCCTCCAGGGGAATTCCCTGGGAATAAAGCATGCGGAAAATGTAGTGGTCCGGCAAAATGATCAACTCCGTGGGATCGGTAAAAGGCCGGTTCCGGCTGAACCAGGCCGGGTCGGTGTGGCCGTGGGGACTCACGATGGGCAGATGCTTCACGCCTTCGTAGAGCTCGCGCGCGATCTTGCGCACGGTGGGTTCCGGATCGAAGACGCGGTCTTCCCACAAAGTGGCCCGCTCGCTCATTCTCTTTCTCGCTCCAGCGCTTCCCACAGGCCGCTCAAATACATGGCTCCCAGCGCGCGGTCGTACAGGCCGTAGCCGGGCCGGCCGGTTTCTCCCCAAATCATGCGCCCGTGGTCGGGCCGCATGGGACCGGTGAACCCGATGTCTCGAAACGCCCGGAGCACCCGGAACATGTCCACGCTGCCGAACGCGGTGGGATGCGGGCTTTCGTGAAATCGTTTTTCGCCCGTGACCTTGATGTTGCGGCAGTGCGCGAAATGGATGCGACCGCCGGCCCCCAGGCGGCGGATCATGCCCGGCAAATCGTTCTTCGGATTGGGAGCCAGCGACCCCGTGCACAGGGTCAGGCCGTTTGCCGGCGTGTCCGCCAGCTCCAGCACCCGGCGCAGCGCGGCTTCATCGGTGATGATGCGCGGCAGGCCGAAAATGGGCCAGGGCGGGTCGTCGGGGTGGAGGGCCAGCTTGACGTTTGACTCTGCGGCCACCCGCGCCACCCGCGCCAGAAAGTACGCCAGATTCTCCCAGAGTTGCTCCGGGTTCATGCTGCGGTACGCGTCCAGAAGCGCGGCGAGTTGGTCGGCCGTGTAAGCCGTGGCCCAGCCCGGCAGCGTGCCCGTTCCCTGCGACAAATCGATGTCGCGCAGTTTCCGGTGGTCGTAGCCGAGTGCGGTGGAGCCGTCCGCAAGCCGCATGGCCAGGTCGGTCCGGGTCCAGTCGAACACCGGCATGAAGTTGTAGCACAGGACCGGAATGCCGAGCTCTCCCAGGAGCTGAACGCTGCGGCAGAAGTTGTCGATGAGGCGGTCACGGCCGGGTTTGCCCAGCTTGATGTCTTCGTGCACCGGAATGCTCTCCACCACTGCGAAGTGGAAACCCGCGGCTTCGATTTCCTCCTTGAGTGCTTCGAGCTTCTCGCGCGGCCAGGTTTGGCCCACCGGCACGTCGTAGAGCGCGCTCACGATCCCGGTGACGCCCGGAATCTGCCGGATCTGCTCCAACGTGACCGGGTCTTCGGGGCCGTACCATCTGAAGGTGAGCTGCATGTCGGCCATCCTCGCTTTTGGTTCAAATGGTCATCGCGGAAAAGCCGCCGTCCACACGGATGATCGCGCCGGTGACAAAGGAGGCGGCCCGTTCCGAGGCCAGCCAGACCACCGCGCCCACCAGCTCCTCGGGGTTGCCGAAGCGTCCCATGGGCGTGTGGTGGAAGAT
>CAYQOI010000509.1:0-2989 GCA_964419085.1 uncultured Cytophagia bacterium
AAAAAGCCCCGGCCCCGCATCGTGCCGGTTCAGAATATGCAACCGCAGGTGCGGTACTACACGGTGCAGCCGGGCGACTGGCTTTCCACCATCGCTGAACACTTCTACGGCGACGCGTCGAAATACGAGCTGCTGCTGCACGCGAACAAAGACAAGATCAAAGACCCGAACCTCATCTACCCCGGACAGAGACTCCGCATTCCGGTGCTGGAGTCCGAAACGCAATTCGGGGCCCCCGCAGCCAGCGAGTAAACACCGCCCCCGCTACTCGCTTTGTTCCTGCAAGCTGCGGTACTCTTCCGCTTTCTGGTGCAGTCCCGCCTCGATGGCTTCTTCTTCGCTGAGTCCCTGCCGTGCCGCGAACTCGCGCACGTCCTGCGTGATTTTCATGGAGCAAAACTGGGGGCCACACATGGAACAGAACTTCGCCTCCTTAAAGGAGTCGTGTGACAGGGTCTCGTCGTGGTAGGCCCGCGCAGTTTCGGGATCCAGGGCCAGGTTGAACTGGTCTTCCCAGCGAAATTCGAATCTCGCTTTGGAGATGGCGTCGTCCCAGTCCCGGGCCCCGGGATGGCCCTTGGCCAGGTCTGCGGCATGCGCGGCGATTTTGTACGCGATGAGCCCTTGCTTGACATCCTCTTTGTTGGGCAAACCCAGGTGCTCTTTGGGGGTGACGTAGCACAGCATCGCCGTGCCGTACATGCCGATCATGGCCGCGCCGATCGCGGAGGTGATGTGATCGTAGCCGGGCGCGACGTCGGTGACCAGCGGGCCCAGGGTGTAGAAGGGCGCCTCGTGACAGATCTCCTGCTCTTTGTCGACGTTCTCTTTGATGAGATGCATGGGGATGTGTCCGGGCCCCTCGATCATCACCTGGACGTCGTATTTCCACGCGATCTCGGTGAGCTCGCCCAGTGTTTCCAATTCCGCGAACTGCGCCTTGTCGTTGGCATCGGCGATAGAGCCGGGTCGGAGGCCATCTCCCAGCGAAAAGGTGACATCATATTTCTGGAAGATTTCGCACAGCTCCTCAAAATGCGTGTAGAGAAAGTTTTCCTTGTGATGGTAAAGGCACCATTTGGCCAGGATGGAGCCCCCGCGTGAGACGATTCCGGTGACGCGATCCGCGGTCAGGGGGATGTAGCGCAACAGCACGCCCGCGTGAATGGTCATGTAGTCGACGCCTTGCTGCGCCTGTTTTTCGATGACTTCCAGCACCAGCTCCGGGGTGAGATCTTCCGGCCGTTTGACGTAGGTAAGCGCTTCGTAGATGGGGACGGTACCGATGGGCACGGTGGCATTCCGGAGAATCGCTTCCCGGGTCTCCACGATGTTCTTGCCGGTGGAGAGATCCATCACCGTGTCCGCGCCCCAGCGCTCTGCCCAGCGCAGTTTTTCCACCTCTTCTTCCACCGAAGAGGTCGTCGCAGAATTGCCGATATTGGCGTTGACCTTCACCCGAAAGGCCTTGCCGATGATCATCGGTTCCAGCTCCGGGTGGTTGATATTGGCCGGGATGACGGCTCGACCCGCGGCCACTTCCGCCCGCACGAACTCCGGCGAGACGTTCTCACGCTGCGCGACGCGCTGCATTTCTTTGGTGATCACGCCTTGCCGGGCATGGTGCATCTGAGTGACGCACTTCTTTGCATTTTCTTTCACGAGGGTTCTCCTTGTTTATGCGTTAGAATGAAAAAAACCGTTTGCTCTCCCTCGTCGACAGCGCGCAAACGGTCGTGTTCAAAACGATCTCCATCTGCAGCCGTTTCCTACGCCAGCATTACCTGGATCAGGTTCTGAGGGATGACTCTCAGCCGACGACTGCCGCGTCAGCTCCCCTACAGCTGCGAAGCTTTTTGTACCCACATAATTCACAAATTGGGTGTTTGCGGTCGATTCCTGCGAACCCGTCTGTCACTCGGGTGAAGTCTTGTTTGCGAAAAAGATTCTTCCTGAATGACAGGCAATTTGTGAATTATTCAGGTCTCGTTACTTCTTTTCTTTAACTAAGATAATCTCCGTTCCGTTCTGATCAAAGTTAAATTTTACTTCATCCATCAAGGAAGAGAGGATAAAAATGCCCCGACCGCTTTCTTTCAGGAGATTTTCGGGTGCCAGCGGGTCGCTGATCTTGTTGGGGTCGAAGCCCTCTCCCTGGTCTTTGACTTTCACCGTGAGGCGTTCCTTTTCGAACAGGAATTTGATCCGCACCTGCTTTTGCTTGTCTTGCTTGTTTCCGTGAAGAATGGCGTTGTTCACCGCCTCGGTGACTGCAATCGCGATGCTGTCCTTCTCCTCTTCGCTGAAGCCCATCTTGTCCGCGGCTTTCTCCGCTAACCGCTCCACAGACGCGATTTCTTCCAGACTGCTGGGGATGGCGACCTCAAAATCTTTGGCTACTCTTGCACCCACATCCTTTCCTTCCTTCAAGTTCAGAAAAACCAATTTAGCTGGACGTCGAAGTTATTGATGTGTTCGGTTTCTCTTCGAGACGAGTTGACATACTGAATGTTTCCGAAAAACAGAAACTCAAGCGAAGGACCGGGACGATACGTGATCTCGAATATGGGGCCGAAATTGGTGTGCCGGTCTTTGACGGTGCGCACCAGCTTGCCTTCCGGCGTCACCTTGTGCGACCATCGAACCTGTCTGAAATAGCTCCCACCGGGCGCAACCTCCAGCTTTTCGCCAACCTTGTGACGCAGTCTCAACTGAAACTCCTGATTGCGCCAGGAAAGCGCCAGGCTTTGGCGCCAGCGGTTGTAGACGAAGCGGCCCTGTTCCGCCAGTTCGTAATTCACGCCCAGTTGCAGCAACGACCGCGGGCCCACGGCAAAATGACTGTTGTTGGCCAAAATGAACTGGCGATTCACGATGTTTCGGTTGCTGGTTTCCGGGTCGTCGAAATCGAAAGTCTGGTACTTTGCCCGCACCACGAAGCGCTGGTGAAAACGCAGGCGGGGATCCGGTTCGAAGATCACCTCCGGAG
>CAYQOI010000510.1:0-2988 GCA_964419085.1 uncultured Cytophagia bacterium
GCAAACAATTGGCCAGCGGGGTGTACGTGTACCGGCTGGAGGCCGGGGAGTTCAAGAAATCGGCCAAAATGTTACTTTTGAAATGACGCGTGGGAAAACCTTGCGAAGGTTCGAAACCTTCGCAAGGTTAGATTGACTCTCACTTTCGTGCCGCGGGTAGAGAGGGCATTGGGCCCAACGGGATCCGCTGCATCTGTCTTCTGGTATAGAGGCAAAAAGCAAGCAATTCCAGATAAATAATTGATTGATTTAGTCTTTAGGTAGACCACAAGACTTTTGACAATGCGTAACCAACTAAAGGGAGGTTCACAATGAAGAAGCTACTTTCCGACAGTCGGTTCGCTCGACGCATCGTCATAGCGACCCTTCTGGTTCTGCTCGCACCAGCGTCAGCCCTTGTGCTCTTCCGGCTCGACCACGGCGGGCCTTCGAAAAAACCGGCACCGAAAACGGAAACGGTGACCGCGGCGCCGGTGGACAATCTTCTCGATCGGCAGCCCCTGCGGTTCGTGGAAAACCGGGGACAAGCAGACGCGGAAATACGCTACCACGTGGAAGCCGCAGGGCACACCGTACTATTTTCTTCCCATGCGGTGATGTTTCGCCGGTCGTCCGCCTCCACCTCCGCACAGGTGACGGTGCGCTTCGCCGGAGCAGAGGCGCAGACGCAGTTGGAAGGACGCAACCCGCTGCCGGGGACGACCCATTTCTATCGCGGCGCTGATGCCTCTCGCTGGCAAACGCAGGTGCCTGCCTACGCAGAAGTCCACTACACCGGGCTTTACCCGGGCATCGACTTGATTTACTTCGGGACGGCCGGCCGGCTCAAAAGCGAGTTTCACGTGGCCGCAGGCGCTGCCCCGGGGGTCATCCGGCTCGTGTACGACGGCATGCAGAGCCTGCGCATCGACGAGAATGGCGCCCTGGTGCTCACCACCGCGTTGGGCGAAGTCATCGAGGCACGACCGGAAGTTTACCAACGGATCGAAGGCAAGCGCGTGCCCGTTGAGGCAGACTATCGTCTCCTCGATGCCCAAACCGTGGGCTTCAATCTCAGCGAGTACGACTCCAACATTCCGCTGGTCATCGACCCTGAATTCCTGTACCTCACCTATCTCGGCGGGTCGGGATTCGACAACGTTCAGGACCTTGGGGTCAACAGCACCGGAGATATTTTCGTGGCCGGGGTCACCAATTCCAACGACTTTCCCACGGCCAATGCCGCACAGGGGCAGTTTGCTGGCGGCTTTCTGGATTTTTTCGTCGCACGCATCGACACATCGACCGGTACGCTGGTCTATTCCACCTATCTGGGGGGCAGCGGCGATGAGTCTTCGCTTCGGCTACTGGTAGATTCTGCAGACACCGTTTACGTCGTTGGAGGTACCAAGTCCGCGGACTTTCCCACTCTCAATGCGCTGCAGCCGAATTCCGGTGGTGCAGATGAAGCGGTTGTGGCCAAGCTGGCGCCCGACGGCACCTTGCTGTTTTCCACCTATCTCGGAGGCGACGGCCCGGACCGCGGCACGGGACTTGCGCTGGACGCGGCCGGCAACGTCTGGCTCACAGGCTATACGGAATCGACCGACTTTCCCACCACGGCAAACGCGCTTCAGGACACCTCGGTCGGCGCCCGGGACGCCTTTCTCGCCCAATTGTCCCCGGACGGTTCGATGCTCCTGTACTCCACCTACCTGGGCGGCAGCGCAAGGGACAACAGCAACGCGCTGGCCATCGATGCGCAGGGTAGCTTGTTCCTCGCCGGGGATACACAGTCTGAAGATTTCGCCGGGATGTCCCTGCAAAGCGCCGCCGCGTTTGTTGCCTGGCTGGGTTACGACGGACAGACCGTCACGCTCGATACGGTTACCGTGGTGGATGGCTCGGAGTTCGATTCGGCGAGCTCTCTTGCAGACGGTGGGACCTATATTTTCTTCGGCGGCAGTGCCGGAGCGGCTTTGCCCACAACCGCCGGAGCTGCACAACCCGATTTGGGCGGCGGGGGCGGCGATGGCATGGTGGGCGCCTTTTTCAAAGAGACCAGGGAGTTAGGCTACCTGAGTTATTTGGGAAAAGCGGATTTCGATTTTACACCGAGTATTGCCGTGGCAGTCACGCCGTCTTCGGGGGGCTCCTCATCCGGTGCGGTTGCTGGTGGTCGCGTGGGAACCCTACAGAAATCGGAGACCGTAGGGGGCAAAATTTTCATATTAAAAGCTCTTCTCTATATCTCCGCTCTCCAGGAGGTTGCTGAGTTGCGCGAGAGTGTTTTGCAGGAGAGTTTTCCCTGCCAATTGGTTGCTACAGATTCACCGACTTTGCTGGCTGAGTTGCAGAATACCGCGGCAGGCAAGGTTCTGTTACGGCTGCAGTCCAACGGTTTCGCTTGCTGGCTTGCCGGCAGCACGTCTAACGGCGCGTTGCCTGTCAGCCCGGGTGCCGTGGGAACCAGCCTGAAGGGGAGTGACGACGGGTTCATCGCCATGGTCCGACTACAGCAGCCCCTGGGCGCACCCAAGCTGGAGATTGAGAAGACGGTGGTCGGACCGGACACGGTGAAGGAGGGTGAGACAATTACGTTCGAAATCAGGGTGAGAAACACGGGGACCGCACCCGCTAACAACGTCGTAGTTCTCGATGAAACACCGATTAACATATTTGTAGACCCTTCGACTCTCCAATCCCCATGCAAAGTGCACGACGTGCTTTTGGGCCAACAAATTGAATGCAGCTATGCATCTCTGGCCCCGGACGAGGAGAAAGTGATCACCTTGGACGCATTTGCGCAAGCACCGATTCCTGGAGGAAACCAGGTCACCGCCCGGGCGGATGCTGTGGGGGACGTTTTCAGTGCAGTGGATTTTTTCATAGAACCCTCTGGAGCCGGGTTTACGGCAATATTCTACTTTCCCCCTGGATTTGGGTCTTCCGCTTTCTCAGCCGCAACAAAGCTCAACGCCGCAACCAGCCTGGATGTTTACGTGGACA
>CAYQOI010000511.1:0-2985 GCA_964419085.1 uncultured Cytophagia bacterium
CGCTCGAAGCCGGGGCCTGGACGCAGAAACGCGGTCGGTACTACCTGAAGTTCGGCTTCCTCCGGTTCAGATCCAGCTCCCAGTATTTCTTGAACGGCGATCGCGGTCCGCTGCAAAACAACGGTCGGGTGCTCGATCTCAGCTTCTACACCTACTTCGAGTACGGCCTGCTCGATGACCTGACCCTGGTGACGAGCATTCCGTTCAAGTCCATCAATTTCTCGTGTGCCATTCAGGGCTGCGACAACACCTCCTCCGGTCTGGCAGACCTCTACTTCGGCTTCCGCTACCGGCTCTCGCAAACCCGCTGGGTGGTTGCAGTACAGAGCGGTGTCAAGATCGCGCCGGGATACGAGACGGATGAAGACAAGCTGGGCTCCGCGCCGCCGTTGGGCGACGGGCAGACCGACGTGGAGTTTCGCCTTCTGCTCGGACGCTCGCTGTTCAACTACAAGGGATATGTCAATGTCGATACCGGTTACCGCGCGCGCTCGGGCGAGCCTGTGGACGAGATTCCCTTTTCATTGGAATTGGGCATGGAGCTCACCAAAGAGTACCAGCTCATCGGCCGCCTCCAGGGCGTACGAAGCATTTCGGAGAAGGCGGGCCAGTCGGACTTTCGTATCGTAAACGGCATGATCCGGAATTTTGTGGGCACCGGCGCGGTAGAGGATTTCCTCACGGGCCAGCTTCAGCTCGTCTACCACATTCATCCCACCATCGACCTCTCCTTTGAGGTGGCCCAGGTTTTGACCGGCAGAAACACTTCGTACGCAACCACCGTGGGGATAGGAGTCGCGCTCCACCGCTGACTCTTCGGGAGCACAAACAAAACCCCCTTCTCCATGGGAAGAAGAGGGCTGTAAATCCAACAGCGAAAACGGGTTTCGATTATTCGTTCGGGAGGATATCGAAATTGACCTCCGCCGTCTTACCCGCCTGGACCTGAACCTCTTTTTCCAACGTTCCGAGAACCTCGTGCCAGGCCTGAACTTTGTACGTACCGGGAGGCACGTTCGTGATTTCGAACTTACCCGCCTCGTCGCTCACCGCATAGTACGGCTGGTCCATCACCGCGATGTAAGCGCGCATGTGATCGTGAATATCACATTTGAAGTAGTAGATGCCGGGCTTGTCGAGAACTTGCTTGATTCTCTTGAGGAATTTCGGCTGTGCTTTGTTGAAAACCGTGTTTTTGGGATCGAAGCTGCCGAAATAGGCATGCACGTTGTGAAGAATGCCATCGCTGTTGACGATTTCCAACGTGGACCCTACCGGAACCGCTTGCACGTGCGGCACATATCGGCATTTGTTCTGGTCCAACTGGAAGACGCCCTTCTCAGGGGCCTTGCCGTCCACGTTCACCAGCGTGACGACCACATTCTTCAAACCGTGGTTGTCTTCGTTGACCACGAACTGCTCCGAGTACTGAAAGGCTCCACACACCTGCGGATCTTTTGAAATAAGAACCTTCTCGCGCTCAGGATACTCTTTGGGGAATCTCACCGTGCCGGTGATGGTTCCGCCGTCCACGACCGCCGGACCTGGCTTGTTCTCGAAGGTGTAGCCTGTCCGGCTCCTCAGCAAAAACACGCCCGCGACCAGCGCCAGCGAAAAGACCGAGAGAAACAAAACGTTTCGTTTAGATATTTTAGGAAACACTTTTAACTCTCCCCGTTTTAGTTAAAGCGCCACTTGTTCTTTTTCGGCGCAAATGATTTGAGATAAGCGTACAGATCGGAAAACTCCGTCGCGTCCATATAATTGCCGTAGTCAGGGCAGAAAAACGGTGGATCCGGTTTGCTGGGGTCCAATGCCTTGGGATAGTGCTTCTGCTTCAGCCGCGCGAGCAATTGGTCCTCGGTGTATTTGACCGCGGTCTCTTTGAGCGGCGGCATGATCTCATCGGGCGCCATGTTCGGGTTTTTGATTCCCCCGGAGCCGCTCTCCCCGTGGCAACTCCAGCACGCAAAGCGCTTGAAAACCAACTCGCCCCGCTCCCGCGCGTTGTTCCCCAGGAAAAAGTTGGTACGAAATTCCCATTCCTGCGATTCTCCATTTGCCTGCCCCTGCTGGGTGTGCAAAAAGGCCGCCAGCGCAACAACGCCGTCTTTGGGAATATGGAAATTCGGCATAAACGTGCCCGGTTTGAACGCGGGGGGGTCAGTCAACCAGACCTTTTCCCAATCCTCGGTTTTGCGCAAACCGACCCAGGTTAAATCCGGCCCGATGAACCGGCCGGCCGAACCCACGCGATGGCACGCCATACAGTCGTAATCTTTAAACAACGCCTCGCCTTTTTCCACCAGCGGGACGTCGCGGGACAGAATGTCCGCGGTGTGCAACTCTTTCTTCATTTTCGTCAGGTAGCCCACGGCCATATCCAACTGATCCGGTGTGAAATCGAATTTGGGCATCTTGGTACCTGGCTTGACCTGCTGCGGATCGTTCAGCCACTTTCGCAGCCAATCCTCGGTTCTGCGGTTCCCCACGTGATTGAGAATCGGACCGACCGTGCCGCCCCGGTTGGCAATCGTGTGGCAACTGGTGCATTGAAAGGATTTTACGATGGGGCTGTTCAAGAAGGCATCTTGCGGCGTACCGCTCCAATCCTTGTCTGTCCCATCAGACTGAGAATAGCCCAGGCTGGGAATCAGAAACATGCTCAGCAACAAAATTATTCGTTTCATCTTTTGCCGTATCAAAGTTTTGTGTAATTGCCAAAGCAAAAATTTCTCCTTGAAAACAAAAAGAACGCGGTGAACATTCCAAAAAATTGGCGTCCACCGCGTTTTTTTCTGCTGCCAATGGGACTTATTTGTTGCCCATCATCTTTTTCATCATTTCAGGCATCTTGCCGACCTGAACCTTGTCGTCGTTGCTCAAAGACATGAGGTAAGCGGTGAGCGCTCTGGCCTCTTTGCTCTTTTTGTCCAGCGGCTGGGCAGCCATGAACATCATGATGCAGTTGTTGGCCATGTCGGT
>CAYQOI010000512.1:0-2979 GCA_964419085.1 uncultured Cytophagia bacterium
TTATCATTATTCGAGACGACTCCTTTACCTCTTCATTCTATCGCGTCATTCTACATTCGGGGAACGTCCTCTTTTTGCGTCCTGAAGAACGGGATTCACCAACCAACATTAAGGAGGGAAAGATGAGTAGCACCGTGTTTTGGGGAATTTTTGCCGTGGGCTTTGTCTTCGGCTACCTGCTGTACTACGCCGTGCGCCACACCAAAGAGTTCAACATCGACATGTTGAGCGTGGCCATCGGTGCGGTGGGCGGAGCAACCGTCATCGGTTTCCTGGGCAGGTACGACGACTGGATCGGGCCGTACGGCCTGGGCTTGCTCGCGGGCTTCCTGTTTTATTTGATCCTGTCCATCATTTTCATCGCCACCGGCATCTTTGAGAAATTCAGCAACGTGGGAATCTTAACCAAAACGCTCCTGGGCGCCCCCCGCGAGTAGCGTTCCCACGAGCAAAGGTGTGGCACCTAACCGAAGGAGTGAGCATGGATTTGTTCAGAACAATCGCGTTTCTGCCGGTCGTCGTCCTGCTGGCCTGCCAGGGCAAGCCGGGCGAACAGCCGGCCCAGACGGCCGCGGGCCCTTCGCTGCAAAAGATCGCCATTCACGACCGGGCCGAAGCCGACAGTCTCCTCAAAGCGGGATTCGATCTGCTGGTCATCGAGGACACTTACGTCGTGGCCCGGGTAGAGCCTGCTGAGCACACGAAGATCGCCTCCATGAACCTGAAAGCCACCCGAGCCGAGGAGAGCGACCTGATTCAACGGCTGGTCAAAATTCCGCTGGATGAAACCCATGGCGTGCAGCCGCTGGTTGACCTGGGAATGGATGTGTGGCAGGTGAAGCAAGATACGGTGATCGCCCAGGCTTACGATAAGTACATCCGGGAGGCCACCGAAAAGGGCTACCAGGTTTTGGTGGTCGCCAAAAACGTTCAGGAAGTTGCGGCCAAGAAAAACTAACCCGGACATGTCACAAATTGGGGATTTACCGTCCGTTACTGCAAGCTCGTTTGTCACTCAGGAGGAGTCTTGTTTGTTGAAAAGATTCTTCCGGATGACAGAGAATTTGTGAATTGTTCAGGCTAAGAACTTCGGGTTGAATACTGAATTTCAGGAGATAGCATGAAAAACAAAAGCGTGTTTTTTGTGGTGGGGCTTTGTTTGCCTCTGTTGCTCGCCGGCACCTGTCAACCCCCGCCAGGCCCACCGGACGCTGGCCTCTACCACACTTATGGGGAGATCACGACCGAACTTCAGGCACTGCAGGACCAATTCCCGGGTCTTGCCCGCGTGGTGAGTCTCGGCGAATCGGTGGAAAAGAGACAGATCTGGGCCATCAAGATCAGCGACAACGTCGCCGCGGAGGAAAACGAGGCCGAGGTGCTGTTCATCGGCGGGCACCATGCCAGGGAATGGATCGCGGTGGATGTGCCGTTCCTGCTGGCAAAATACCTGTTGGAGCACTACCAGACCAGCGCGGAAATCAAAGACCTGGTGGACAACGGCGAGATCTGGATCGTCCCGCTGCTCAACCCCGACGGCCACCAGTACTCGGTGACCACCAACCGGCTGTGGCGCAAGAATCGCCGCAACAACGGCGACGGCACGTTCGGCGTGGACTTGAACCGCAACTACAGTTTCCAGTGGGGCGGGGCCGGTTCCAGCGGCGACACCTTCAGCGAGATCTACCGCGGGCCGCAACCTTTCTCCGAGCCTGAAACTCAGGCCATCCGCGACTTCGCGGCACAGCACCAGTTTCGGGCGCTGTTGAGTTACCACAATTTCTCGCAACTGGTGCTCTTCCCTTGGGGCTACACCAACGCCCCCGCACCGGACGAAGGCCTGCTGCACCAACTGGCTTCCACCATGGCCGACAGCATCTTCAATGTTCACGCTAAACGGTACACGCCCGAACAGAGCTCGGATTTGTACCTCGCCAGCGGGGACGCCACCGATTGGCTGTACGGCACGCAGACCATCCCGTCGTTTACCATCGAGCTGCGTCCCACTTCCTCGTTTCCGGGCTTCGAGTTGCCGGAAAGCGAGATTCAGCCGACCTTCGAGGAGAATCTGCCGGCCGCGTTGTTCCTGATCCGCTGGAGCGAGAATCTCACCGACGTGACCACCCTGTAGCAGAGACCTGCGGGCGACCTCGGCGTTTAGCGCAGTCTGACGCCGAGGTTCACCGCCGCGACAAAATCGATGATCTCCAGCAAGTCGCTTTCCAGAGGAAACTTGAAATGCACGCCGGGCCGCAGCGGTCCGAGTCCGAGACTGGCGGCCAGGCCGAACTGCAAGAACCCCCGCTGACCCAGCACGCGGTCGCGCGTCAGGCGCACGCGGCCGGTGACCCCGCCGAGAAATTCCACCTTGCCCACCTGTTCCACCGCCTGCGCGCTGAACAGAACGAACATGTCCGGGTCGACCTTGTCCTGGGTGTTGAAGAGAATGGAACTGCCCAGCCGCGCCCGCAAGCCCACTTCGCCCGGCTCGTTCTTGCGGAAATTCACAAACGCGAGCACGGTGAGGTTGTCCGCAATGAAGGCTTCGAAGCGGTCGATGTCGGAAAAGAAGCCGATGAAGGTGGCGAAATCGTCGCGGTTCACCACCGGCAGGCGGACGCCCAGCTCGGTGGAAAGCGGAAAGCCGGCTTTGTGAAATTCGAATCCCAGATAGAGATTGCCCAATCGATCGTTGGCATGGCGGCGGAAATCGGATTTGCTGTGCACGAACGGCACGTCGCTGACAAAGGTGACGCGGGATGCGACGGGCCAGCGAAAGGTCAAAAACCAGGTCGCGGTCATGAAGGTGGTGTTGTCGGGTCCGTCAAAGTTGGGCTTGAAAACTTCCAGGGCAAGGTTTTGCTCCTGATTTACCCAGAGCGGCTGAGCATGGGGTAGTGCAGGGGCCAGGAGAAGGACCGAGACCAGCGCCCCGAGCCGAACCCCGGAGAATAAATCCATTTCTTCCTCCCTGTTCCA
>CAYQOI010000513.1:0-2978 GCA_964419085.1 uncultured Cytophagia bacterium
AATTGTACCAGGCGCTCCTCCAGTTCCATGCGCCGCCCGATTTCTCCACGACGCGGCCCCACCAACCTCCTGTTTTCCACCCGCGCTTGTTGAATGGTAGTGGAGATCTTCGACTCCAGCCGGTCCAGCACCTCGCGGTTGGAAAGAAAACGCTTGACGATGGCTTTGTCCGCGCCCCCTTCCGCGTCTTCGGCCAGCACCAGCTCTCCGCCTTTCACCACCAGCAGTTTAGAGAAATCACGCGGCAGTCCGCCCCCATCCTGCTCCCAGAAATCTTCCAGCTTCTTTTTCGAGTGCGGGTCAAAGGCCTGCGACTGCCCATCCAGGGCCACCACCACGGTACCGCTGCCTCCCAGGTCCCTCAGGCGCCACTGCTTCGACTTTCGGAAGAGCGAACGGATGACAAACTCCACCAGACAGGTTTTCCCCTGTTCGTTGCGCCCGTAGATCAGATTCAGCCGCGCGGGTTTGAAGCTGAGTCGGGCCAGGGGGCCCAGATTCTCGACATTTATTTCGCGAATGAAAACGCTCATCGCTCAGCTTCCGTAGATGACCTGCAAGGCCTGCAACAGGACCTCGTCTCTATTTGGGCTGAGCTCATCTTCCAGCCACTCCCACTGCCGCACCGCCGCAGACACCTGCGTCGCGATCTCGGCGAGGTTGACGTCCTCGGAAACAGAAACGCCCGAAAGGTCCGGTTCTCCATCTCGGTAAAATGCGAACGCCGCAAAGCCCGCCTTGAGGGTCTCCATCAGGGCGCGTTTGTCGGTGCTGTACCCGAAACACTTCACCTGCACCCGGACCTTTTCCTGTTCTTCCGCACTAATCTCCCAACCCTTGATTCTTTCTTGAATCGCGGCAGCCAGGATTTCCTGCTCATCCGGGACAGGGAGAACGAGAAACGATTCATTGAACAACAAGTGGTCGGTGTCCACCCATCGAGGGGCCACCGCGCCCGTCTCGGCATCGACAACCAGAAAACGCCGCCGGCCGGTTTCGCTGATGTCGAGCCCACAGGGCGAGCCGGGGTAGTGCACCGGGGCTCCATCGAAAGGTTTGTGAATGTGCCCCAGAACCGCGAGCACAGGTCGGTAAGCCTCGACGTCGGCTTTGGTGAGCGGCATGTAGATGCCGGGCTCTGCCGGGTTCTGGCTGTGCAGCCGCGACGACCAATCGCCGTGGCCCACCAGAACCCAGCCGTTTGCGGGGAGCTCACCGGCAAAACCCGCGATGCATTCGCCCATGGTTTTCCCTTCCAGATACGGAAGCAGGAGAAAGGGCAGCGACTGCTCCCCGAAACGCCTCAGCGCGGGCGCCTCCACGACTTCCACATTTGTCGCCGCCAGGGCGCGACCGGACAGGCGGTCGTCATGGTTACCCGGTAAAACGATGAATTCCACGTTTCGAGCATTCTCCTGTGAGCAAACGGCCTCGAATTCCGCATAGTTCTGGCACGACTGGTCAAACAGATCCCCTGCGATGATCAGCTTGTCAACTCCCAGCTCCGCAGCTTGTGCCACGATGTTCTCCAGCGCATGAAAACGCTCCGGATGCTGCTCACGAGTCGTGAGATGCAGGTCGGCTGTGACGGCGATCTTCATTTCACCCCTCACACAACGTAGTCGACGACCCGCTTTTCGCTCCGGACCTTCTCGAGAAACTCGCTGATGAGCCGCCGGTGCTCAGGATGATTCTGGTACGCGGCCAGCGCCGCCTGATCTTCGAACTCCGACACCAAAACGACATCGAAGGCCTCCGGCGACGGGTTGATGTTGAGCCCCACCTCCAGGCCTCGGATCTCCGGGATCGTCTGCCGCAGAGCTTCCAGTTTTTCCTTGAGCCGCTGCGCGTTTTGCTCTCTGCGCGCTCCCTCTGCAGCGTCTTTGAGCTTCCACATGACGATGTGCTTGACCACACTACCCTCCTGCTTTGTGTGAGAATGCCTCGGTTGCCAAGATGCCTTTAAAGTTACTGCACTCAGGCCAAAAATGCAAGCCACAAGTCCGGCCGGCCTCGGAGGGTTAAGTCCAATTTTCGCTTGCTTTTTCGGCGCTGTTTTTCTATTATCAGAAAAAGTTCAGAGAGCAGGAGGCAGGGGCATGGCCATCGAAAAACAATTCTCTGTTTTTGTACAAAATAAAGTGGGGAGTCTTGGCGAACTTTGCACGCTTTTCGCAAAGGAGCAGATCAACATCAAGGCGATCTCCATCATCGACGACCTGGAATGGGGCATCGTGAAGCTCGTGGTGGACAATCCGGACAAAGCGCGCGACGCGCTGCACAGTCTCGGCCTGATGTACGGCGAGAGCCAGGTTTTGACCGTGGAAGTGGGGAATCGTCCGGGCGCGCTGGCCGATCTGGCTTCGAGGCTGGCCAGCAAGAAGATCAACATCGAGCAGGCATTTGCCACCGCGAGCGGCGACGGCAGCTTGTTGATCCTCTCCACCACCGACGACAAGAAAGCCAATTCCCTTTTGGAAGCCAGGTAGCCGCGTTTTGGTACCGAAAGTGGAGTCTCAGAAGCCATGCCCGCAAAACTGGACCCGAAACTGCTCAAACAAATCCAGGCGAGACTGCAGAAAGGGGAGCACCTGTGGCGAATTATCGACCAGTACGACCTGACCCTGGACGAAAAACTCGAGATTCTCAGACTCTTTGACGACAACAGATGGGATTAACCTGAATGATTCGCCAATTACACCGAATTCCCACTGAAACCAAAAATGTTCAAGTCGTGTCATTCCGGCTTCAAGCGGCTGACCTAGGACAGACGCTTGTATGCCGGAATCTCCTACCAAGGCATGGCGTGAAAAGAGATTCCGGCATTTTTCGCAATTCAGCTCCGCCGAATTGCGAAAACACCTGAATGACATCCTAAGATTGTGTATTTTCATGAGTGTCCGGTTGAGTTTTGAAATGAGCGTTTGCTAATGACACGGGGCTGTCCAAAAAGTCGGAAAAGAGCATCAATTTGTCAC
>CAYQOI010000514.1:0-2973 GCA_964419085.1 uncultured Cytophagia bacterium
ATTTCCTCTGTGGCCTCTATCTCAAAGGCGAAACGTGTGGCCTGGCGCTTATCGACGTCTCCACGGGCGAGTTTTCGGTGCAGGAAGTGCCGATGGAGCAATTCGTCGAGGAGGTGGACAAAGCCAACCCGGCGGAGCTTCTGGTGTCCGACGAGCAGGCGGAGTTCATCGAAAGAAAGCTTTTGACCCGGGGGCAGCGGTTTCTCACCCGCCGCGACGACTGGATTTTCAGCTACGACTACGCTTACGAGACCCTCACCAAGCACTTCGGCACGCTGTCGCTCAAGGGCTTTGGCTGCGACGACCTCGATGTGGGGATTTCCGCGGCCGGCGCGGTGCTGCACTACGTCAAGGAGGTACAAAAGACGTCGCTTTCGCACATCAACCGGCTGCAGCGCGAGTCGGGCACTGAGCACGTCATGCTGGATGTCGACACCCGGCGCAATTTGGAGCTGCTCCGTTCGCTGCGGGGGGGAACCAGCGAAGGAACGCTGATTTCTATCATCGACCGCACCCGGACACCCATGGGCGGACGGCGGTTGGTGCAGTGGATGTTGCGGCCCCTGCTGGAGCCGGGACGGATCCGGCGGCGCCTGGATGCGGTGGCGGAGCTCAAAGGGGCCTCGGCGGATCTAAACAAGCTGCAGGACCTGCTGGGCAAGATCGGCGATCTGGAGCGACATGTGGCCAAAGTGATTTCCAATCGAGCTTCCGCTCGTGACTTGACGGCGCTCAAAAATTCGTTGAAAGTGGTCCCGCACCTAAAGGAAGTTCTCAGGTCAAAAGAGGCGGAAGCGTTGGCTCACATCGCGAGTGAGCTGGATCCGTTGGACGGATTGGTGCAGGAGATCGAGAACGCCATTGTGGACGAGCCGCCGCTGGCCGTAACCGAAGGGGGGATCATCAGGCGGGGATACAATCGCGAGCTGGACGAACTGCGGGAGATCGCGTTTTCCGGTAAAGACTGGATCGCGCGGCTGCAACGGGAAGAGCGGGAAAAGACCGGCATTCCGTCGCTCAAAGTGGGCTACAATCGGGTCTTCGGTTACTATATCGAAGTGACAAAGCCGAATCTCGCCAAGGTGCCCGAGCAGTACATTCGCAAGCAGACGCTGGTGAACAGTGAGCGTTTCATCACCCCGGAGCTGAAAGAGTACGAAGAGAAGATTTTGGAAGCCGAAGACAAAATCGTGTCTCTGGAGTACGAACTCTTCGACGCGTTGCGAAAACGGGCAGCGGAGCACGCCCCGGCGATCCAGGCAAACGCCCGCTTGATCGCGGCGCTGGACTGCTACGCGGGTCTGGCCCGGCTGGCCATCGAGAACAGATACGCGCGGCCCGAGATTGACGACGGCACCAAAATCATCATCAAAGAAGGGCGCCATCCGGTGGTGGAGAAGCTGCTGCCGTACGGGGAGGCGTTCATCCCCAACGACACGTTTCTCGACAACGACGAGGAGCAGGTCTGCATTCTTACCGGCCCCAACATGGCAGGGAAATCGACTTATCTGCGGCAGGTGGGCCTCATCGTGCTTCTGGCACAGATGGGCAGTTTCGTCCCTGCGAAGCAGGCGAAAATCGGCGTGGTGGACAAGATTTTCACTCGTGTGGGCGCGTCCGACAACCTGGCCGGCGGTGAAAGCACGTTTCTGGTGGAGATGAATGAGACCGCCAACATCCTCAACAACGCCACCCCGCGCAGCCTGGTGCTTTTGGATGAAATCGGGCGTGGCACCAGCACCTTCGACGGCCTTTCCATCGCGTGGGCGGTGGCGGAGTTCTTGCACAACTCACCCCGGGTCGCGGCCAAGACTATCTTTGCCACCCACTACCACGAGCTGACCGAGCTCGCCTTGATTCTACCTCGGGTGAAAAACTACAACGTTGTGGTAAAAGAGTGGGGGGACAAGGTCGTTTTCCTGCGGAAGATCGCACCCGGCGCGTGCGACCACAGCTACGGCATTCAGGTGGCCAAATTGGCCGGCCTGCCCAACTCGGTCATCAAGCGCGCCCGGGAGATTCTGGCCAATCTCGAAGCCGACGAACTCACCCCAAGCCACCAGCCCCGGTTGGCCGCCAGCCACAACGGAGCAGCCCGAAAAGACGACCGACAGTTCGATCTTTTCGCACAGCGGGAAAGCGAATTGACCGAGGAGTTGAAAAATCTGAAGATCGAGGAGATGACACCACTCCAGGCTTTGCTGAAACTGGACGAATTAAAAAGAATGGCGGAGCACAATTGATTTTTTTCTTGCTTCTCAGACGAATTTTTGCCACTTTCCCACAAGTTGTTTTGTTGTCGAGGTGTTAAGATGTTTCGTTTCAAGAGCTTGATTCCCGCAATTTTTCTCCTTCTCTTCGCGACCATCCTGAACGCTGGGGGGCCCGGTACGGCCAAGTACGCGGGAGAGTTTCTGTCCCTCGGTGCGGGAAGCCGTTCCCTGGGCATGGGTAGCGCGTTCGTGGCGGTTTCTCGGGACGTCACCGCAGGCTACTGGAACCCGGCCGGACTGGCCTTCATCAACTACCCGGAAATCATGCTCATGCACTCGGACCAATTTTCCAGCCTGGTGAAGTACGACTACGGCGGGTTTGCTCTGCCTGTGGGGGAGCGGAACAGTCTCGGCCTGACGGTCATCCGCGTCGGCGTCGACGACATCATCAAAACGGAGCTGCCCCGTCCGGACCTGGAGGTGGGGGCGACTTTTGTGGACGACAAGGGGCAGTTGGTGCGCAACACCCCGCGCGAAGTGGGGCAGTTCAGCAGCGCGGATTACGCGTTCTTTCTCACATACGCAAAGAAGCCTTCCGACGGTTTTGCGCTTGGGGGCAACGTCAAGTTCCTGTACAGGTCGCTGGGCGACCACTCCGCCTGGGGGGTGGGCTTCGATCTGGGCTTGATGTTCAATCCGGTGTCAAATCTGCAAGTTGGCATCAATTTCAAAGACCTGACCTCGACGCTGGTGGCCTGGG
>CAYQOI010000515.1:0-2962 GCA_964419085.1 uncultured Cytophagia bacterium
GTCATTCAGGAAGAATCTTTTTAGCAAACAAGAACTTAAACAGCAGACAAGACTCTTCCTGAGTGACAAACCATTTCGCGGGGAGCGTGACCATATATACCCAATTGGTGAATTATCCGGGTTAGAAATCTCGACCATATGATATCTTTTTTGCAGCAATAGATCAACAGAAATCTGCGCGGTCACCCGTGGGATTTTGGGGTTGATTGTTTTGAGTTTTTTCCCTATGATTCCAGAAACGGTTTTTCAAGGGAGAAAAGCATGGAGGTTTTGCGACTGAATCTGCTTTCCGGGCCGCGCAACGTGTCCACCGCGCTGATGTATTCTTTTGCGCAACGAGAAGACACGCGGGTGGTGGATGAGCCGCTTTACGGATACTACTTGAAGTTGAGCGGTGCCGACCATCCTGGCAGAGAAGAGGTTCTGGCCGCGATGGACTGCGAGGGTGAAAGGGTGGTCAAGGAGGTCATCCTGGGCCCGTGCGATCGCCGTGTGCTTTTTATTAAAAACATGGCGCACCACCTCGTGGGACTGGACCCGGGTTTCCTGAAGCAAACCTGCAATGTCTTCCTGGTGCGGGACCCCCGGGAAATGCTCCCTTCTTTGATAAATCAGATCCCCGAGCCTACACTGCAGGATACCGGCCTGAACAGGCAGGCGGAGCTGTTCGAGCAGATGCGGCGGTGGGGACAGTCACCTATTGTGCTCGAGGCACGGGAGCTTTTGCTGAACCCGGAACGCGTGTTGCGTGAACTGTGCCAAAAGGTCGGGCTGGCGTTTGTGCCCGCCATGCTGACGTGGGTTGCGGGACCCCGGCCCGAAGACGGTGTGTGGGCGCGACACTGGTACCACAATTTGCACCGCTCCACGGGCTTTCAGAAATACAAAGCGAAAACCGAGCCTTTCCCGGAACGACTGCGCCCTTTGCTGGAGGAGTGCCGGCCGTACTACGAACGGCTGTACCTCCACGCCATCAAGGCCGCGGGGGGCTGAGCGAGCGTCTTCCTGGATGGGGCTGCCGGTTGCGCATGACCTTCGGACTTTTTAGCCTGAATTTACCTGAAGTAATCCACAATTGCCTGTCGTTCAGGAGGAATCCTTTTGGTAAAGCAAATTCTGAATAATTAATAAATTGACTGTCATCCAGGAGGAATCTTTTTGGCAAACAAGCACTTACTGAAGGAGACGCGTTTTCGCAGGAATCGACCGTAACCCCCCAATTTTTGAATTAGCCGTGCTAAGGAGAAGGATTTGCAGATGACGCCTAAATTACCCGACCCGAGAAATGCGGAGATTTTGATCTACGTGGATGGCGAGTTGCTGCCGCGCGAGCAGGCCAAAGTGTCTGTGTTCGACAGCGTGGTGCAGGGCGGGGATGCGGTGTGGGAAGGACTGCGGGTCTACGACGGTCGCATTTTCCAACTCGATGCGCATCTGGACCGTTTGTTTGCTTCCGCCCATGCGATGGCGTTCGAATCGGTGCCCGGCCGTGACGAGGTGAAGGCCGCCATCTTCGAGACGCTGAAAGCCAACGGGATGCGGGACCAGGTGCACATCCGGCTCACGCTGACCCGCGGCAAGAAGGTGACCTCCGGGATGAGCCCACACTGGAATCAGTACGGCCCTACGCTTATCGTGCTCGCGGAGTGGAAGCCGCCGGTGTTCGACCCGCAGGGCATTCGCCTGATCACCTCCACCATTCGCCGCAACTCGCCCCAGTGTATCGATTCGAAGATTCACCACAACAATCTTATCAACAACATTCTGGCGAAGATTCAGGCCAACCTGGCGGGCGTGGATGACGCGATCATGCTGGACCTCAACGGTTTCGTTTCAGAGACCAACGCGACGAACATCTTCATGGTCAAGCGGGGCGAGCTGCTCACGCCCCACGCGGACAGTTGCCTGCCCGGGATCACCAGGGGCCTGGTGATCGCTCTGGCCCGGGAAAACGGCATCCCGGTCACCGAACGGAACATCTCCCTGACCGAAATTTACACGGCGGACGAGGTTTTTACCACCGGCACCATGGGAGAGTTGGCCCCTGTGCTGGAAGTCGACGGCCGCCGCATCGGGAGCGGCAAGATCGGGCCCACCACACGCAGGCTACAAAAGCTGCACGCCGAGCGCACCGCGTTGGAAGGCGAACCGCTGCCGTTCTGAAACGCGTTTCAGGCGAGCAGGAAACTCAGGTCGCTCCCGGGGGCGTACTCGCTGGGTTCGGCCCCTTTGATAAACAGGCGCGCACCGGAGAGGCCCTTCAACGTCATGGTTTGGCCCTCAACCCGGAGCAACGCGCCCTCGCGCAAGCCCACCACCGCGTTGTCGTTTTCCTCATGGAACTCCTTGATGCGTTGCTCGCGGGTTTCGCCCTGATGGGTGGAATGGGGGTCCGGGTCCAGGTAGTGTGGATTGATGTTGAACGGCACCAGCGCGAGCGCGTCGAACGAAGGCGGGTAAACGATGGGCATGTCGTTGGTGGTTTTGATGCTCGTGCAGGCGACGTTTGTTCCTGCGCTCGCCCCCATGTACGGCATGCCTTTTCGCACGCGTTCGCGAATGGCTTCCAAAAGGTCGTGCTCGTAGAGCCGCTTCAGCAGGCGGAAGGTGTTGCCGCCGCCGATGAACAGGGCGTCAGCGTCTCGAAGATTCTCATGCACCGCTTCGTTTTCATGGATGCCCGTGACCTGGAAGCCGAGCTTCTGCAACCTCGTTCTCGCGGCCGTAGTGTACGCATCCCAATCGTACAACGCGAAGGGCACAAACACGACGTTGCGCGCCGCACCCAGGAAATCCCGGATTTCATCGGCACAGTGGTCGAGGTAACCTGATCCGTGTTGCGTGGAGTTGCTGATGAGCAGAAGACGCATGATTTTCCTCCGTATGCAAGAATCTGATAAACGTGTCGCCAGCCTTGCCCCGGGTCACGGGCAAGGCGAGAGATTCCCGCCCCAAAGTACGT
>CAYQOI010000516.1:0-2958 GCA_964419085.1 uncultured Cytophagia bacterium
GATGGACGGGTTGCTGAGCATGATTTCCTTGGCCAGGTGGAGCCCCCCATCGGAGCCCGGTACCAGTTTTTGCGAGATGACACAGGTTAACACGTCCGCCAGCCGGGTGCGAATGCGGTTCTGTTCGCTGGGCGGAATTTCGCCCAAAATGCGGTCGATGCTTTCCACCGCCGACGAGGTGTGCAGCGTGGAAAAGACCTTGTGCCCGCTGTCCACCACCTCCAGCACCGTGAGAATTGTCTCCGCGTCTCGCATCTCGCCGATCATGATGATGTCCGGGTCCTGGCGCAGCGCCTGGACGGTGCCCTCCTTAAAGGAGTGTACGTCCCGTCCGATTTCCCGATGTTTGACGATGGATTTGATGGGCGTGTGCACATATTCGATGGGATCGGCGATGATCACGATGTGTGCCTCCATCGTGCGGTTGTTGGCATCGATGATGGAATCCAGCGTCGTGCTCTTCCCTGAACCGGTGATGCCGGTGACCAGAATCAGTCCCGATTTCTGGTACTTCAGGCTCAACACCTTGGCCACGCTTTCGTTGAAACCGAGCTTCGGAAAAGGGATGATCTGGTCGTTGATGCGGCGCATATTCAGCGCCAGGTGGGTGAGGTCGAAGTAGACCGTGGCCCGGTAGCGGGTCCAGAAGTTTTTTTCCGGGTCCAGTACCCTGTAGGAAAAATCGAGATTCCGCTGCTGAAACAGTTTCTTGCGTTCCGACTCGGTGAGGAGGTTCAGCAGCAGGATATCTGTTTCGTCGATGTTGTACTCCGGCAGCTCAGTGTCGGGCTTCTTGGTGCCGAAAACGCGGTACCAGATGCGATTACGGCAGCCGGGGCCGCCGAAATCGATGTCGGAAGCCTCGAGCGTTTTCATGCGCAGCAGCAGCGCGTCCACATGGTCTTTCAGCGCGGTCTTGACTTCGTCTGGCTGGTCCTCCACCAGGTTGGACAACGCCTGCCAGCGCAGGTCGCCGATGAGGTGCGCCGGGACGCCTTCGGCGACCTGACGGAGCACTTGCCTGCTGCTTTGAAAGTCCATTTTGGGCGGATTCATGCGCTACGCCTCTGTGGTTGCCGCGATGACTTCTTGCATGGTGGTCAAACCTTGCTTGACACGGTCTTTTCCTGATTCCCTTAGAGAAAGCATGCCGTAGTTCTCGCCGATGGCCCGCAGCGCATCCACGTCGACTTCTTCGCGGGCGCGCAGGATCTCTTTGCGGATTTCCTTGTTGAACAGCAGCGCCTCGCTGATGGCGAGTCGACCGCGGTAGCCGTCAAAACACTCGCTGCAGCCCACCGGTTCGAAGAACGTGGTCTGCGCGATCTCTTCGTTGGTGAAGCCCAATCGCAGCAACATTTCCGGATTGGGATCGGCTGCGGGGCGTTTGCAATGTTCACAGAGCCGCCGGATGAGCCGCTGCGCCATCACCAGATTGATGGCGTTTGCGATGAGAAACGGCTCCACCCCCAGCATATAGAGTCGTGCCACCGCGCTGGGCGCATCGTTGGTGTGGAGGGTGGAGAAGGTCAGGTGCCCCGTGTTGGCCAGTGACATGGCGATTTCGGCCGTTTTCAAGTCACGGATCTCTCCCACCATGACGATGTCCGGGTCGTGACGCAGGATGGCCCGCAGTGCGTTATCAAAATTGAGTTTCGGGTTGAGCTTAACCTGTCGCGCGCCGGAGATGAGGTATTCCACCGGCTCTTCCACCGTCAGCACGTTCTTGCTGGGGTCCATCACGTGGTTGAGCGCGGCCACCAGCGTGGTGCTCTTGCCGCTTCCGGTGGGCCCGGTGAGCACCACAAGGCCTTGCGGCTGTTCGATGGCTTTCCTGAAATCGTTCAGCGCCTGCTCTGGCAGGCCCAGTTTGTCCAACGCGGTGATGACTTTGCGGTCATCCAGCACGCGGATCACCACGCTTTCGAAGCGGCGTTCGAATTCGATCCCTACGATGGGAATCACGGAGACGCGAAAACGGATGTAGTAGCCGTCGATCTTGCGCTGGATGTACCCGTCCTGGGCCACTGCGCGGTCGAACCGGTCGATATTGATCGCGCGGTCCTTGATCACCGCGACCAGGGCTTCCGGCTTGATCTCGGTCTGCTTGTACCACGGTTGCAGTTTTCCATCGATCCGAAAGAAAATGTCGGTTTCGTTGTTTTCTCGGGGAATGACGTGCACGTCGCTGGCGCCCTTGCGCACCGCCTCCACCAACATCCCTTCCACAAGGTTGACCAGGCGGCTCTTGTTGATTTCCGCGTCCAGGGCCTCTTCATCCACCTGGCGAGATTCGTCCTCAAAGACCTCCACCTCCTGGGACTCGTCGAAGATGCGCTGCAGGAACTCGTTGTTCGCGTAGAATACCTCGTGGATCAAGGCCTCGATGTTTTCCAAAGGCGCGTACGCGATGTCCACATCCGCGACGTCCAGTCTTTTGGCCAGGGAGTGCAGCATATCATTGGTCGGGTCTCCGGTGACCAAAACCAGCACATCACGCTTGTAGTCGTGCCACTTGAAAGGCAGAATGCGCTGCTGCAGCAATTCGTTCGAAAGCTCTTCATCCATCGCGTAGATGGTGTCTTTGATGAACTCGATGCGGTCGCGGTCGACTTTTTCCTTGGAGAGGTCGAAGATCTGAAAGCCGTACAGCTTCGCCATCTCCTTGTAGATCGCGTCGCGACTCACGTTCAGGTCCTGCACCAGGATATCGATGAGCTTGCGCTTGGCGTTTCTGGGCTCGCGGCTCTGGATTTCCGCGGCTTTCTGCAGCATCTCCTCGGTGATGATGCCCCGGTTGATCAGGGTTTCTGACAGACGGCCGAGGCCCTTGGTCTGGGGCTTGAGCGTGATCTCTGCGGTAATCGTCGAACTGTCTGATTTTTTGCTGATATTCATATCTCGCTATCTGGATAGGGGTGAGGGTGGACTGACGAACCCGATTTCCGATGAAACCAG